>JAPSIU010000402.1 GCA_031178565.1 Leucobacter sp.
GGTGTGGATGCGGATGCGTGCCCCGCTTCCCGACGACCCTCGGCTGCACCGGGCGGCGCTCGCGTACCTCAGCGACATGACGATCCAGGAATCGATCCTGCGCGCGCACGGCGTCTACTGGGCACTGCCTGGCCTCAAGGTCGCGAGCCTCGACCACGCGATGTGGTGGCATCGCCCCGCACGGGTGGACGAGTGGCTCCTCTATGTACAGGAATCACCGAACGCGAAGGGCGGGCGGGGACTGGCGACGGGGCGGATCTACGCCGAAGACGGCACGTTCGTCGCGAGCGTGGCGCAGGAGATCATGATCCGGGTGCCGGAAGCGACCTGAACCCACCTCCGCTCAGCGGCGCCCGTACTCGATCGGTGCGCCGAGATGGGGCTCCCATGCCGCGCGCATCTCCGCCGTGAGGCGGGTCGGACGCCCGGAGCCCGCATCGACGAGGACGATGATCGCCGTCGATCGAGCATACAGAGTGCGCTGCTGCGCGCCTGGGTGGTTGTACACCTCGTAGCAGACCTCGATGCTCGAGCCGCCGAGCTTACCGAACCACATCTGCACCTCGAGCGGGTTCCGCTGATACGGCACCGGCGCGAGGTACTCGATCTCCTGACGCGCGATGAGGGTCAGGACGCCCTCATCGATGCCGGAGTCGAGCACTGCCGTCGACGGGGCCTGCTCACCCGGTCCCGCCCGCCAGAAGGCGCGCACCCGCGCTTCCTCGAGCAGTTTCAGCATCGAGGTGTTGTTGACGTGGTTGAACGCGTCGAGATCGCCCCACCGCAGGTGGATGGGGATGTGGAGGCGCACGTCCCCCGCCCGCTGATCGTCGTTCTCCGACCCGGCCCGATCAGTCCCGGACGCTGCGGTCGCGGCGGTGGGAGCGACGTCAGTCACGCGTCAGCTTGCGGTGGGTCGAGCGGTGCGGCTTGGCGGCATCCGCGCCGAGTCGCTGGATCTTGTTCTCCTCGTATGCGTCGAAGTTCCCCTCGAACCAGTACCACTGGTCGGGGTTCTCCTCGGTTCCCTCGTAGGCGAGGATGTGCGTCGCGATGCGGTCGAGGAACCACCGGTCGTGTGTGATGACCACTGCGCACCCGGGGAACTCCAGGAGCGCGTTCTCGAGCGAGCTCAGCGTTTCGACGTCGAGGTCGTTCGTCGGCTCATCCAGGAGCAGGAGGTTGCCGCCCTCCTTGAGCGTCAGCGCGAGGTTCAGCCGGTTGCGCTCGCCACCGGAGAGGACTCCGGCCTTCTTCTGCTGATCGGGACCCTTGAACCCGAACTTCGACACGTATGCACGCGACGGGATCTCGGTCTTGCCGACGGTGATGTAGTCGAGCCCGTCGGAGACGACCTCCCACAGTGTCTTGTTCGGATCGATGTTGGAGCGGGACTGGTCGACGTAGCTGATCTTGACGGTCTCACCGATCTTCAGGTCGCCGCCGTCGAGGGGCTCCAGGCCGACGATCGTCTTGAACAGAGTGGTCTTTCCGACGCCGTTCGGGCCGATCACGCCGACGATGCCGTTCGGCGGCAGGCTGAAGCTGAGACCGTCGATGAGCGACCGTCCGTCGAAACCCTTCTTGAGCTTCTTCGCCTCGATGACGACACTGCCGAGACGGGGGCCTGCGGGGATCTGGATCTCTTCGAAGTCCAGCTTGCGAGTCCGCTCCGCCTCCGTCGCCATCTCCTCGTACCGGGCGAGTCGCGCCTTCGACTTGGTCTGACGGCCCTTGGCGCTGGAGCGCACCCACTCCAGCTCCTCCTTGAGGCGCTTGGCGAGCTTGGCATCCTTCTTGCCCTGGATCTCGAGGCGTTCGCCCTTCTTCTCCAGGTAGGTGGAGTAGTTGCCCTCGTAGCCGATGAGGCGGCCGCGGTCGACCTCGGCGATCCACTCGGCGACGTGGTCGAGGAAGTACCGATCGTGAGTGATCGCGATGACGGCACCCTTGTAGGCCTGAAGGTGCTGCTCGAGCCAGAGCACGCTCTCGGCGTCGAGGTGGTTGGTCGGCTCGTCGAGCAGCAGGAGGTCGGGCTTCTGCAGCAGCAGCTTGGCGAGAGCGACCCGGCGCTTCTCACCGCCGGAGAGCGGCGCGATCGCTGCGTCGCCCGGCGGCGTGCGCAGCGCGTCCATGGCCTGGTCGAGCTGCGAGTCGAGGTCCCATCCGTCGGCGGCGTCGATCTCTTCCTGAAGGGTTCCCATCTCGGCGAGAAGGGAATCGAAATCGGCGTCCGGGTCTGCCATCAGCGCGGAGATCTCGTTGAACCGGTCGAGCTTCGCCTTGATGGCGATGCCCTCCTGGATGTTCTCGAGAACGGTCTTGGTCTCGTCGAGCTCCGGCTCCTGCATGAGGATGCCGACGGTGAATCCGGGCGACAGCTTCGCCTCACCGTTGGACGGCGTGTCCAGGCCCGCCATGATCTTCAAGATCGTCGACTTGCCGGCGCCGTTCGGACCGACCATGCCGATCTTCGCGCCGGGGAGGAACGCCATCGTCACGTCATCGAGGATGAGCTTCTCGCCCACCGCCTTGCGGGCACGAACCATGGAGTAGATGTACTCAGCCAACGGAAACCGCTCCTTCTATCTGCGTCGAAGATCGACACTCCAGCCTACCGGCCTCGGCGGAGC
>JAPSIU010000403.1 GCA_031178565.1 Leucobacter sp.
GAGCAGCGTCGACACCTCGGAACCGGCCTGCGTGAAGCGGAAGATGTTGTCGATGAAGAGCAGCACGTCCTGCTTCTGCACATCGCGGAAGTACTCCGCCATCGTCAGCGCGGACAGCGCGACGCGAAGACGCGTCCCGGGCGGCTCGTCCATCTGGCCGAACACGAGCGCGGTCTTGTCGAAGACGCCGGCCTCGTCCATCTCGTGGATGAGGTCGTTGCCCTCGCGCGTGCGCTCGCCGACACCGGCGAACACGGACACGCCGCCGTGATCCTGCGCCACGCGCTGGATCATCTCCTGGATCAGAACCGTCTTGCCGACGCCCGCGCCGCCGAAGAGGCCGATCTTGCCGCCCTGCACGTACGGGGTGAGGAGGTCGATGACCTTGATGCCGGTCTCGAAGAGCTGCGTCTTCGACTCGAGCTGGTCGAACGCCGGCGGGGTTCGGTGGATGCTCCAGCGCTCGGAGACCTCGATCGTCTCGCCCTCGGGGAGGTTGAGCACGTCGCCGGTCACGTTGAAGACCTTGCCCTTGGTGATGTCTCCCACGGGCACGGTGATCGACTCGCCCGTGTCGAAGACCTCCTGGCCGCGGACGAGACCGTCGGTCGGCTTCAGTGCGATGGCGCGCACCAGATTGTCGCCCAGGTGCTGCGCGACCTCGAGCACGAGCTTCAGGGGCTCCTCGCCCTCAGCGAAGCTGATGGTGGTCTCGAGAGCGTTGTAGACGGCGGGGATCGCGTCGTGCGGGAACTCGATGTCGACGACGGGGCCGGTAACTCGAGCGATCCGCCCGACAACCTTCGTGGCCTCAGTCGCCACTGCGGCGGTTTCGGTCATGTTTCTCTCTCTTCGTGCTGGATTAGCCGGACAGCGCGTCGGCGCCGCCCACAATCTCGGAAATCTGCTGGGTGATCTCGGCCTGACGAGCGTTGTTGGCGAGACGGGTGTAGTCGCGGATGAGGGTGTCGGCGTTATCGCTCGCCGACTTCATCGCCTTCTGCGTCGCGGCGTGCTTGGCCGCTGCGGATTCGAGCATCGCATTGAAGATGCGCGACTCGATGTACGCGGGAAGCAGACGGTCGAGCACGGTGTCGGGATCGGGCTCGAACTCGTACAGCGCCTCGGGGCCCTGCGTGGGCTCGGCGACGCCCTCGACCACCTGCAGCGGAAGCAGACGGTGCACCTCGGGAACCTGGCTGACCATGCTGATGAGGCGGTTGTAGACGAGGTGGATCTCCTGCGCACCACCCTCCTCGGCCGGGCGGGCGAAGATCTCGAGCAGGGACTCGGCGATCTCCTTGGCGGTCTCGAAGCTCGGCGTCTCGGTGTCGCCCGTCCACACGCGCTCCGAGGCGCGGCGGCGGAAGGCGAAGTACCCCTGAGCCTTGCGGCCGATCAGGTAGTACACGACCTCCTTGCCCTCGGCCCGGAGCAGCTCGCTGAGCTCCTCGGCCTCCCGAAGCACCTGCGAGTTGAAGGCGCCTGCGAGGCCGCGGTCCGAGGTGAAGATGACGATCGCTGCGCGCTCGACCCTCTCCGCCTCGGTGAGCAGCGGATGGTCGGTGTTCGAGTGCGTGGCGACTGCCGATACGGCGCGGGTGATCGCGGTCGCATACGGCGTCGAAGCCTCGACGCGCGCCTTCGCCTTCTGGATGCGAGAGGCTGCGATCAGCTCCATCGCACGGGTGATCTTCTTGGTCGTCTGGGCAGAACGAATCTTCTGCCGGTAGACCCGAAGTTGCGCTCCCATGTCTCTCCTGTATTGATCGGGGCTGACTGTTCACAAGGTTCGGAATCGGCGGGGACCGTGAGGCCCCCGCCGGATCCCTACTTCTTGACGACCAGCTGCTCCTGCTTGATCTCGGCCTCGTCGAGCGCGTCGAACTGCTCGGAGAGGCTCTGGCCGGCCGAGGTGCGGAACTCGCCCTTGAAACGCTCGATCTGCTTCGTGATCTCCGCGACGGTGTCGTCGTCGAGCACGTTGGTCGAGCGCAGCGTGTTGAGCGCCTCCGAGTTGCGACCCAGGTAGTCGAGGAACTCGCGCTCGAAGCGGAGGATGTCCTCGACCGGCACCTCATCGAGGAAGCCGTTGGTGCCCGCCCAGATCGAGACGGTCTGCTCTTCGACCGGGTACGGCGTGTACTGCGGCTGCTTGAGCAGCTCGGTGAGGCGCGCACCGCGCTCGAGCTGACGGCGGCTGGCCGCGTCGAGGTCGGAGGCGAACATCGCGAACGCCTCGAGCGCGCGGTACTGGGCGAGCTCGAGCTTGAGCGTGCCGGAGACCTTCTTGATCGACTTGACCTGCGCGTCGCCGCCGACTCGGGACACCGAGATACCCACGTCCACCGCGGGGCGCTGGTTGGAGTTGAACAGATCCGACTGGAGGAAGATCTGGCCGTCGGTGATCGAGATCACGTTGGTCGGGATGTAGGCCGACACGTCGTTCGCCTTGGTCTCGATGATGGGCAGACCCGTCATCGAACCGGCGCCGAGCTCGTCCGAGAGCTTCGCGCAGCGCTCCAGCAGGCGGGAGTGCAGGTAGAACACGTCGCCCGGGTAAGCCTCGCGCCCCGGCGGGCGGCGGAGGAGGAGCGACACGGCGCGGTAGGCCTCGGC
>JAPSIU010000404.1 GCA_031178565.1 Leucobacter sp.
ATTTGCCGGAGCCGGACGCCCCGATGAGCACGACGGCCTCGTGGCGGTGGACGGTCAGCTCGATGCCGCGGAGCACCGGTTGCTCCCCGAAGCGCTTGTGCACGCCCTGCACCTCGAGCACCGGGGGCGCGGCGCCGTCTCGAACGCTCATACGACGCCCCCGATCTGCTCTCGCCGCTGCGCGCGAGCGGTCAGCCAGTCCGTGAGGCGGATGAAGGGCCATGAGAGCAGCACGAAGAGCACGCCCGCGAGCACGTACGGTGTGAAGTTGTAGCTCGACGCGACCTCGATCTGCGCCGCGCGGACGGCGTCGACTGCGCCGAGCACCGAGATGAGCCCGACGTCCTTCTGCATCGAGACGAAGTCGTTCATGAGCGCCGGCGTCACCTTGCGCACGGCCTGCGGCAGCACGACGAGCCGCAGCGTCCTGCCGTGGCTGAGGCCGAGCGAGCGGGCCGCGAGCCGCTGCGAGGGGTGCACGGCGTCGATGCCGGCGCGCAGCACCTCGGCGACATACGCCGAATAGCAGAGGATGAGCGCGATCGTGCCCCAGAACTGCGCCGGCATGCGGCCCGTGAGCTCGAGCCCCGGGATCCCGAAGCCCACGAGGTAGAGCACGAGCAGGACGGGGATGCCTCGGAAGACGTCGGTGTACCCCGCGGCGATCAACCGGATCGGGGTGAAGACCGCACCCTTCAGCGTGCGGGAGATCGCGAGCAGCGTGCCGAGGATCGCGACGCCGAGAGCGGCCACCACGAGGACCTGGATGTTGAGCCAGAGTCCTTTGATGACACGGGGAAAGGACTCGAGCGCGACCTCGGGATCGAAGAAGGTCTCGCGCACCCGATCCCATCCCGGGCTGTTCACCAGCACCAGCGCGATCACCGCGGCGAAGGCCAGGGTGCTCGCGACGCTGACGAGGATCGAGCGCTGCTTCCGCGCGCGACGGAACGCCCGCCGCTCGAGTTCGACGGTCGAGGGTGCGAACTCGACCGCCGGGGATGGGACCGGCGCGCCGCCGTCGACGCTGCGCGTCACTGCAGGACCGGCGCGCCCTGATCCGCGATCCACTCGGCGGCGAGCTCGTCGAGGATGCCGTTCTCGCGCAGGGTGTCGACGGCCTCCGAGACGTCGGCGGTGAGCTCGGAGTCCTTCGGGAGCACGAACGCGAACTCGTCGCCGCCCTCCTCGGACTCGAGCTGCCCCACGATCACACCGTCCTCGAGCTGCGCGTCGCGCACGTAGAAGGCGCCGGGGAGGTCGGTGACCAGCGCATCGATCTGGCCGCTCTGCAGGGCCGCGACGGCGTCGTCCACGGAGTTGAACACCTGGAGGTCCTGCGTCGGAGCGATGACCTCCTCCGCGACCGTGAGGGACGTGGTGCCCGAGGCGACCCCGATCGCCGCGTCCTTGAGATCCGCGATGCTTCGAGCATCGGCGGCCTCGGTTCCGCCCGCGGCGACGACGGCCTGGGTCGTGACGTAGTACGGCGTGGAGAAGTCGACCGCCTTCTTGCGCTCCTCGCTCACGGAGAACTGCTGGATGTTGAGGTCCCAGTCCTTCGGCCCCGGTGCGATCGCCGAGTCGAAGCTCGTGCGCACCCACTCGACGTCGTCCTCCGCGTACCCGAGCTCCTCCGCGACCGCGTACGCGACCGCCGCCTCGAAGCCCTCGCCGGACGCCGGATCGTCGTTCATCACCCACGGCGCGTACGCGGGCTCGCCCGTCGCGATGGTCAGCTTGCCCTCGGTGATCGTCGCCGAGCCGCTGTCCGACCCGCCGCCAGAGCCTCCCGAGCAGGCGGTGAGGGCGAGCAGCGCGGCGGCGCCGGCGGCGATCGCGGCGAGACGGGAGGTTCGGGACATGGGGGGCTCCTCAAGCGGGTGGGTGTTGCGGGCGCGCGGGCGGCGCGCCGACCGGAAACCAGTCTACGAGAATCGGCGCGGGTGCGCGGCACGCGGCGTCACGCGAGGACATGGAGTGCGGGCGGCCTCGCGCGACCGCGTCATCGGCGTTATCGGCGCCCGTTCATGAAGTCGATGATCTCTTCCCGGTCGGCGACGCCACCCTGGGGGCCCAGGTGCATCACGGACCGCGACGCCGCCGCGACCGCGAACTCGACGGCCTCCACCAGTCCGCAGCCGGTCCCGAGCGCCCAGACGAGGGCGCCGCCGAGGGTGTCGCCCGCGCCGGTGACGTCGACGACGTCGACGCGATGCCCCGCGACATCGGTTGCGCCGTCCCGGGTGTACACCCGCGCGCCGGCCTCGGCCCTCGTGTGGAGGAGCGCCTCGACCTCGAACTCGTGCAGCCAGCCGGCCACGGCGTCCGGTTGCGGCTCGATCGATCCGCCGAACGACTGCTCGAAGCCGCGGTCGTTCATCATCACGATATGCGCCCCGCGGAGCAGCTCGGGATCCTCGCTCGTGAGCCCTCCCACATCGAGATCGAAGACGAGCATCCGTCCTCGCATGCGCATGCGTGTCAGCGTGTCGACGGCATCGTGCCCCGGAGCTCGCAGCCTCGCGGCACGCTGCCAGGTGGTGTAGACGAAACCCGGTGCGCCGAGGTCGTGCAGAGCCTCCTCCGAGAGCACCATCGGCAGGTCGTCCGCGTCG
>JAPSIU010000074.1 GCA_031178565.1 Leucobacter sp.
GGTCGGAGAGATCCAGGTGCGCTGAGCCGAGGCCATCGGATCCGCGGAAACTCGGCGAAGGGGGCGACGCGGACCCCGCCTGCGCGTTATCTTGGAGAGTGCGTATGGGGGAACCGTCCTCGTCGAATCCGATCGAAGGAGAAACATGTCCGAGAATCTGCCCGGCAACGAACCGGGCTCGAATCCCGTCCCGCCCGCACAGCCGCCCACACAGCCGCCCACACAGCCGCCCGCACAGCCGACCGCTCCGCCGGCACCCGACGCTTCGGCGTACAGCGCGGCGCCGGCGTACAGCGCGGCGCCGGTCCAGCCGAAGGGCCTTGCGCTCTCGTCCATGATCGTCGGCATCGTGAGCCTGGTGCTCGCCTGGCCCGTCGCCTTCCTCGGCATCATCGGCGGCATCGTCGCGCTGGTCCTCGGCATCCTCGGTATGAAGAAGCAGCAGTCGAGGGGCATGTCGCTCACGGGCATCATCACGGGTGCGCTCGCGATCGTGCTCTCGATCATCGCGATCATCGTCATCGCGAGCCTCACGGCGGAGCTCCTCAACGATCCCAACCTGCAGCAGCAGCTGGAAGATCTCGAGTAGTCCGTCTCACCGCGCGGATCGCGAGGGCCTCGGCGCGCGGCGCCGGGGCCCTCTGCGTCCCCACCCCCCCCCGGATCCTGCCCGCTCGTCCCCGGGCACCGATTCAACGTCGGGCTCGCACCTTCCCCGAGATCTGTATGCTCCTCGTCGAATCGGTGTCGCAGGAGGAATCCGGGCGTCCGCGGATCCGGCGTCCGAGGATCCGGCGTCCGAGGATCCGATCGGCCGGGATCAGTGACTCGCGCGTCGACGCGCCCGCCGCCCGTTTCTTCCGCTCTCCCCTCAGCAGCGCTCGGCGAGCAGCGCGACGTGCTTCCCCGCCTCCCTGGTGAGGACGAGCGTGGCGCTGCGGTCCCCGCGCAGCTTGAGCCGCTTGCGGAGGGCCGCGGGATCCACGTCGGCGCCGCGCTTCTTGATCTCGAGCACGCCGATCTCCCGTGAGGCGAGCGCGCGGCGGAGCTCCTTCTCCCGGGCGGGGAGGGTCTCCAGGATCCGGAACGACTGCGCGAACGGAGTCTCGGCCGGTTCGTCCGAGGTGAGGTAGGCGATGCCCTCGCTGACCATGCCCGCACCGAGGCGGCGCGCGAGCCCGCCGATGAGCCTCGCGCGGATGACGGCGCCGTCAGGCTCGTGCAGGTACTTGCCGAGCGGGCGCACCGCCGCGTCCTCGGCGTCCTCGGCGGCGGTGAGCTCGGCCGGGGGGAGATCGCCGCGGAGCACCAGCGCGGCACGGCGGATGCCCGGGCGTGCGACGGCGCCGAACCAGAGGCCGGTCTCGACGAGCTGCCCGTCGACGGAGACCCACTGGGCCTCGGCGTCGCGCGGGATCAGCTCGTGGTCGAGGCCAGGTCCGAGTTTGACGCCGGTCGGCAGGCGAGTGCCGAGGTCGAACGCGAAGCGGAGCGAGGGGGAGTAGTCGTCGGGCGAGGCGATCCTGCGCGTGTCGCTGTGCCCCGCTGTGCGCCGGGCGGGATCCAGGAAGGCGGCTTCCGCCTCGTCCGGACCGAGCGCCTCCGCGTCCCCGACGCGCACAGCAGGGGGGTCGACACCCAGATCACGAGCGACGAGGGTGAGATTGTGCTGCGCGAACGCGGCGGTCAGCGCATCGAGCTCGACGGGGTGCACGACGAGACCGGCCGCGAGGTACGCCAGCGACTCGGCCCCGATCCCGCAGCCGAGGTCGGCGACGGATCGGCAGCCCGCCGCGCGGAAGCGTTCCGCGTGAAGCTCCGCGACCCGCGCCCGGGTCGCCTGCTCGAGCGCGGCGCGGGTGAACAGCAGATCCGAGGCGGCGGCGCCGAATTTCGCGCGGGCGCGGAGGCGCAGCTCGGTCTGGGTCAGGGCAGCTGCGAGCAGCGCCGGATCGGTGCCGTCGGCTCGGAGCCTCCGCGAGACCTCGTCGAGTGTGCGTCCGGCAGCGGTCTCGGCCGCGATCCGGTCGAGCAGGGCTCGGCCGACGGGCGCCGCGAGATCACACCAACCGGGTGCCGCGGACTCGACGGCGGACGCCGAGGTCCCGGCGCGCGTCCGTCCGCCGCTCGCGGCGCCTCCCGCCACTAGTAGCCGGAACTGCTCGCCACGAGGCCCGCGATGAGGAGCCCGTAGAACAGGATGAAGAGCACCGTGAACCCCAGGCCCACGTATCCGATGATGAGGCCGGCGAGCGCCCTGCCCCGTCCGTTCTCGCCGTTCTGCCTGATCTGCTTGCGCGCGATGTGGCCGCAGATGATGCCGACGAGGGAGACGAAGAACGACCCCACGAGCGCGATGATGGAGAGCGTGTTGGTGGGCGGGGCCGGGGCGTAGCTCAGCGGGTACGGCTGGCTTCCGTACTGCTGCTGCGCATACTGCTGCTGCGGATCCTGAATCTGCGGGTACTGCTGCGAGTACTGCTGCGGCGGTTGGTACTGCTGTACGGGCTGGGGCGGGACCTGGGCCTGCTGAATAGGAGCCTGCTGCGCCGGTTCGGGCTGCTGCGCCGGTTCGGGCTGCTGCACCGGTTCGGGCTGCTGCGCCGACGGATTGACGTCCTGGGACACGATTCCTCGTTTCGTTGAAAGCGGATGCCTGCTCAGTACGAGTCGAGGCTCGACATCGCGGCGCCCATCGAACCGAAGAGCATCACCAGCAGGCCGACGTACATGAAGACGAAGATGAGGATGAAGAGGAAGTACGAGTAGCTGATGATGAGGCCGGTCAGCGCGATGCCGCGGCCGGCATCCCCGGTGCGCTTGATCTGGCCGAGGCTCATGTGCCCGAACACGATGCCTGCGATGGGGGAGAGGAACGCGAAGATGATGGTGAGGAACGCGAACGTGTTGGTCTTGTCGAGCGTCGTCGCGGTCGAGGGTGCCGGGTAGGTCTGCTGGCCGTACTGCTGCGCGGCGGCCTGCTGGTACGCCTGCTGCTGCGAGGGCTGCGCCTGGTAGGGGGCGCCGGGCGTGCCGTAAGCGGGTTGCTGCTGATGCTGCTGCCCCTGCTGGCCCGGCCCCTGGGGCTGCTGCTGCGAGGCCTGGGGATAGGGCGTAGTGGGCTGTTGCGGTACGTTCGGTGTGGACATGGCTCCTCCAAAGGGGCTCTGCTCGATGCGACAACCGGTGCGTACTCAGCGGCCGCGAGACGTGTCCGTCTATTCTAGGCGGGCGCCTCCCGGGCGGCGCTGAGGGCGGGCGTCCGCGCAGGCGCGGCGGACGTTCGCTGTCCGCGATCCCGGCCGCCGCCGTTGGCACTCCCCTTGCGAGAGTGCCAACGGGAGTCATAGACTCTGCTGTAGGCGCGCTCGCACAGGGCGAGCGCGACATCCACGTCATCACTTTGGAAAGAGGTCAACTGTGTCGGTCGCCATCAAGCCGCTCGAAGATCGTATTGTTATCAAGCAGGTCGAGGCAGAGCAGACCACCGCATCCGGTCTGGTGATTCCCGATAGCGCCAAGGAGAAGCCCCAGGAGGGCGAGGTCGTCGCTGTCGGACCCGGTCGTATCGCGGACAGCGGAACGCGCATCCCCCTGGACGTGCAGGTCGGCGATATCGTGATCTACTCGAAGTTCGGCGGCACCGAGGTCAAGTTCGGCGGCGATGACTACCTCGTGCTCTCGGCGCGCGACATCCTCGCGGTCGTCGAGCGCTAGGCATCCGCCCGCCCCGACAGGGCCCGTCGATCCACGTGATCGGCGGGCCCTGTTGCATGCCCGGGCCCGCTCCCGTCGGTCCCGTCCCGGCCGGCCGCGCAGACGCGGCCCGGATAGACTGGATCGGTGAAGGGAACTCGCGCGGGCCTGGGATACGGGATCGGCGCGTACCTTCTCTGGGGATCCTTCCCCTTCTACTTCGGCCTGATCGCGATGGTGAGCCCGCTCGAAGTCGTTCCGTGGCGTGTCGCGGCGACGCTCGTGTTCTGCGCGGTCCTCGTCAGCGTCTCGCGACGCTGGAGCCAGGTCGCCCGGATCCTGCGCTCGCCCCGTCTGTTCGGATGGTTCGCGCTCTCCTCGCTGCTGCTGTACGCGAACTGGCAGATCTTCGTCATCGGTGTGATGACCGGGCACGTGCTCGAGACGGCGCTCGGATACTTCATCAACCCGCTCTTCACGATCCTCATCGGCGTCGTGGTGCGGAAGGAACGGCTCACGCGACCGCAGTGGGTCGCCGTGGGGATCGCCTCGGCCGGTGTCGTGGTCGCGGCGATCGCCTACGGCTCCTTCCCGTGGATCGCGCTCGGCCTCGCGTTCTCCTTCGGGCTGTACGGCGCCGTGCACAAGCAGGCAGGCGAGGCCGTCGACGGCGTGACCGGTCTGACCGTGGAGACCTTCGTGTCGGTGCCGATCGGTCTCGTGCAGCTCGCCGTCGTCGCGGGCGTCTCCGGGCTCACGGCGTTCTCGCACGGGCCCGGGATCACGATCCTCGTGCTCTTCAGCGGGGTGCTCACCGCCGTGCCGCTCATCCTCTTCGGAGAGTCGGCGCGGAGGCTGCCGCTCTCCTATCTCGGGTTCATCCAGTTCCTCACTCCGATCCTCAGTTTCCTCTACGGCTACTTCGTGACTCGCGAGGAGGTCTCGACGGGGCGCTGGATCGGGTTCGTCGCCGTGTGGATCGCGCTCGTGATCCTGATCGTGGACATGATCCAGCAAGTCCGGCGTTCGCCGTCGGCGCAGGCGAATACCGGCCCGGTTCCCTTAGACTGAATAGACGGTACGGGTCCCGCATCCGAGGCACCCGTGGCGCCCGAGGCTTCCACAACACAAATGAGGTTCCATGGAACAGCGTGACCCCTTCGCGTTCACCGGTCTGACTTACGACGACGTGCTGCTGCTCCCCGCGCACACCGATGTCATCCCGAGCGAGGCGGACACGTCGACGCAACTCACCCGGCGCATCCGCCTGAGCATCCCGTTGATCTCGGCCGCGATGGACACCGTCACCGAGACGCGGATGGCGGTGGCCATGGCGCGCAACGGCGGTCTCGGCATCCTGCACCGGAACCTGTCGATTCAGGATCAGGCCGAGATGGTGGACCGGGTCAAGCGCAGCGAGGCCGGGATGATCACGAACCCGGTCACGACGTCCGTCGACGCGACCGTGGCCGAGGTCGATGCGCTGTGCGGCGAGTACCGCGTCTCCGGTCTTCCCGTCGTCGACCAGAACGGCGTGCTGCTCGGGATCATCACGAACCGGGATATGCGCTTCATCGATCCGAAGGACCGCTCGCAGGTGCGGGTCTCGGACGCGATGACGAAGATGCCGCTCATCACCGGCCCGACGGGGATCTCGCGGGATGACGCGGCGGCGATCTTCGGGAAGCACAAGATCGAGAAGCTTCCCCTGGTCGACTCCGAGGGGCATCTGACCGGGCTCATCACGGTCAAGGACTTCGACAAGGAGGAGCAGTACCCCGACGCGACGAAGGACGACGGGGGACGTCTCCGGGTCGGGGCGGCCGTCGGCTTCTTCGGCGACGCGTGGAAGCGTGCAGGGGCGCTCGTCGACGCGGGCGTCGACGTGCTCGTGGTCGACACCGCGAACGGCGACAGCAAGGGCGTGCTCGACATCATCGCGAAGATCAAGGCGGATCCGGCCTTCGCCGGCGTCGACGTCATCGGCGGCAACGTCGCGACGTACGCGGGTGCGAAGGCGATCGTGGAGGCCGGCGCCGACGCGGTGAAGGTGGGCGTCGGCCCCGGATCCATCTGCACGACGCGCGTGATCGCGGGCGTGGGGGTGCCGCAGGTGACGGCCGTGTACGAGGCCGCCCGTGCTGCGACCCCCGCGGGTGTGCCGGTGATCGCCGACGGCGGCCTGCAGTACTCCGGGGACATCGCGAAGGCGCTCGTCGCCGGGGCCTCCTCGGTCATGATGGGATCGCTCCTCGCCGGCACGGACGAGAGCCCGGGCGACCTCGTCTTCGTCGGAGGCAAGCAGTACAAGAACTACCGGGGCATGGGATCGCTCGGCGCGCTGCAGACGCGCGGCGAGCGCACCTCCTACTCGAAGGACCGCTACTTCCAGGCCGACGTTCCGAGCGACGAGAAGCTGATCCCCGAGGGCATCGAGGGCCAGGTGCCCTACCGGGGCCCCGTGGGCGCCGTCGCGCACCAGATGATCGGAGGGCTGCGCCAGTCGATGTTCTACGTCGGCGCGCGCTCTGTGGCCGAGCTGAAGGAGCGCGGCAACTTCGTCCGCATCACCTCGGCCGGGCTCAAGGAGAGCCACCCCCACGACGTGCAGATGGTCGTGGAGGCGCCCAACTACCGGCGCTAGCGACACAGCGCGTCGGGATAGACTGAACGGGTGAGCAACGAGATCGAGATCGGCAGGGGCAAGCGCGCCCGCCGCGTGTACACCTTCGATGAGATCGGCATCGTGCCGACCCGACGCACGCGCGATCCCGAGCTCGTCTCGACGGCCTGGTCGATCGACGCCTTCCAGTTCGAGATCCCGGTGCTCGGCGCCCCCATGGACTCGGTCATGTCGCCCGCGACCGCGATCGAGCTCGGCCGGCTCGGCGGTCTCGGCGTGCTCAACCTCGAGGGGCTCTGGACCCGGCACGAGGATCCCGAGCCGCTGCTCGACGAGCTGGCCGGGATCGACGACGAGGTCGCAGCGGTCAAGCGGATGCGCGAGCTGTACGCCGCCCCCATCCGGCCCGAGCTCATCCGCGGTCGCCTCGGCGAGATCCGGGACGCGGGGGTCACGGTCGCGGGCGCGCTCTCGCCGCACCGCACCGCTGAGTTCACCGAGACGGTGGTGAACGCCGGCGTCGACCTGTTCGTGATCCGCGGCAACACGGTTTCGGCCGAGCACGTGGCGCAGGAGGGGCGCGAGCCGCTCAACCTCAAGCAGTTCATCTACGAGCTCGACGTGCCCGTGATCGTGGGCGGGGCCGCGACCTACCAGTCGGCGCTGCACCTCATGCGCACCGGTGCGGCTGGGGTGCTCGTCGGCTTCGGCGGCGGCGCCTCCTCCACGACACGCGCCACACTCGGGATCCGCGCCCCGATGGCGAGCGCGATCGCCGACGTGGCGGGGGCGCGATCCGACTACCTCGACGAGTCGGGCGGCCGCTACGTGCACGTGATCGCCGACGGCGGCCTCGGCACCTCCGGCGACCTCATCAAGGCGATGGCCTGCGGGGCGGACGCCGTGATGCTCGGCGCCGCCCTCGCGAAGGCCTCCGACGCCCCCGGCCGCGGCTGGCACTGGGGTCAGGAGGCGCACCACGAGGATCTTCCGCGGGGCAGGCGCGTGCCGGTCGGCTCCGTCGCGCCGCTCGCCGAGGTGGTCAACGGTCCGGCGCACGTGGCGGACGGCAGTGCGAACCTGATCGGCGCCCTGCGTCGCGCCATGGCGACCACCGGATACTCGGAGCTCAAGGAGTTCCAGCGCGTCGGCATCGTCCACGCGGAGCGCTAGAAGTCAGCCAGTTGTCGCAGCAGCACAGGAAGCCCGAGTACCTGGGCGAGCCGACGCTCGCGCAGGTGATGCGCCGGCCGGTGTGGATCCTCGCCCTGCTGCTCGCGATGCTCGTCGCCGCCGCCTTCGCGTGGCTGGGCCAGTGGCAGATGGGGAGCGCGATCCGATCCGGCGCCGCTCCCGTCGTCGACACGGAGACCCCGCGCTCGCTCGTTGAGGTCGCCGACGCGTCGAAGGGCGTGACCGAGGAGGGCGGCGGCGCGATCGTGCGCCTTCGCGGCGCGTTCGTCGCGGGGGACTCGCGGATTGTCGAGCCCCGCGAGAATCGCGGTGAGTCGGGATCGTGGGTCGTCGGCCACCTCGTCGCCGCATCGGGGGCGGAGCGGGGGGCGCACCTCGCGGTAGCGATCGGCTGGGCGCCCGACCGCACCGCGGCGGAGCTCGCGCTGGAGAGGCTCGAGGCGGATCCGTCGTTCGAGGAGGAGCGCGGTGTCGAGGGGCGGTACATGCCCCCCGAGGGGCCGCAGATCCCCGACGCGGACGACGACCCGCTCGCGATGCGGACGATGATGCCCGCTTACCTCGCCAACGTCTGGAGCGGGGTCGACGCGCCCGTCTACTCGGGGTATCTCGTGATGCACGAGGACGGCGCAGGGGCGCTGCTCGCGGAAGCGGGACTCGATCCGATCGATTCGGTGGCGCCGCTGCCCCCGGAGTCGGTCAACTGGCTGAACGTGTTCTACGCCGTCGAGTGGGTCGTCTTCGCGGGGTTCGCGCTCTTCATGTGGTACCGCCTCGCCCGCGACGCGTGGGAGAAGGAGCACGAGCGCATGCTGCTCGAAGCCGCGGAGCGTGAAGAGGGACCCGAGCCGGACATCTCGACCGGAACGAAGGCCGGGGCGGATCCTGGGCTGAGCGACGGCGACGCACCTCGATAGAATGGAAGTCATGCAACTGCAGCCCAAGCCCGCCGATTACCCGCGCATCCGCAAGGCGCTGAAGGTCTACAAGGTCACTTCGGTGATCACCGGCGTCATGCTGCTGCTGCTCTGCGCCGTGATGGTCATGAAGTACGCCGCGGGCGTGCAGCTGTTCCTCTTCACGCCGGAGGGCTTCGCCCAGTTCGTCCCGATCGCCCCCGAGGGCGTCGAGGGCGACTTCCGAGCCGAGGGCTTCGACCTCTTCCGCGCGATTCTCATCGCGCACGGCTGGTTCTACGTGGTCTACCTCATCTCCGACTTCATGCTGTGGAGCCCGATGCGGTGGAACTTCCTGTGGTTCCTGCTCATCGCGCTCGGCGGCGTCATCCCGTTCATGTCGTTCTTCCTCGAAGCCCGCATCGTGCGGAGGGTGAACGCGTTCCTCGACTCCCGGGAGGGGCAGGCCGTGCCCGAGTCTCCCGCGCAGACTCCATCCCCCGCGGCTTCCGCCGCGCAGACCTCGGAAGGCCAGTCATGACAGAACAGACCGGAACCGGGCATCGCCCGGTTCTCGTGGTTGACTTCGGCGCGCAGTACGCCCAGTTGATCGCTCGACGCGTGCGCGAGGCGGGGGTGTACTCCGAGCTCGTGCCGCACACGATCACGGCGGAGGAGGTCTCCGCGAAGCAGCCGCTCGGCATCGTGCTCTCGGGCGGTCCGTCCTCGGTGTACGAGGAGGGCGCTCCGCAGTTCGACGGCGAGATCTTCGAACTCGGCGTCCCCGTGCTCGGCATCTGCTACGGGTTCCAGGTCATGGCGCGTGCGCTCGGGGGAGAGGTCGGCAACACGGGCGACCGCGAGTACGGCGCGACGGAGGCCAACCTCGTGGGCGACGGCGGCGCGATCCTCGGCGGGCAGCCCGAGACGCAGAACGTGTGGATGAGCCACGGCGACGCCGTGCAGCAGGCTCCCGAGGGCTTCGAGGTGCTCGCGCGCACGTCCGTGACCCCCGTGGCGGCCTTCGGTTCGGCCGAGCGCCGGCTCTACGGAGTGCAGTGGCACCCCGAGGTGAAGCACTCCGATCACGGACAGCGCATCCTCGAGAACTTCCTGCACCACGTCGCCGGTATCGAGCCCGACTGGAACGCGGGCAACGTGATCGCGGAGCAGATCGAGCGGATCCGCGAGCAGGTCGGCTCGGCGCGCGTGATCTCCGCGCTCTCGGGCGGCGTCGACTCCGCGGTCTCGACCGCGCTCGTGCACGAGGCCATCGGCGATCAGCTCACGGCCGTCTTCGTCGATCACGGACTGCTCCGCAAGGGCGAGCGCGAGCAGGTCGAGAAGGACTACGTCGAGTCGACGGGCGTCCACCTCATCACCGTGGACGCGGCCGACACCTTCCTCGGCCACCTCGAGGGCGTCACCGATCCGGAGGAGAAGCGCAAGATCATCGGGCGCGAGTTCATCCGGGCGTTCGAGCAGGTGCAGCTCGACCTCGTCGCGGAGGCCAGGGCCGAGGGCGAGAAGGTGAAGTTCCTCGTGCAGGGCACGCTCTACCCCGACGTCGTCGAGTCCGGCGGGGGATCGGGCACCGCGAACATCAAGTCGCACCACAACGTCGGCGGCCTGCCCGAGGACCTCGACTTCGAGCTGATCGAGCCGCTGCGCGCCCTCTTCAAGGACGAGGTGCGCGCAATCGGCCGCGAGCTCGGGATCCCGGAGGCGATCGTCGGGAGGCAGCCGTTCCCGGGCCCCGGGCTCGGGATCCGGATCGTCGGAGAGGTGACGCGCGATCGCCTCGAGACGCTGCGCGAGGCGGACGCCATCGCCCGCGCCGAGCTGACGGCGGCCGGGCTCGACTCCGAGATCTGGCAGTGCCCAGTGGTGCTGCTCGCCGATGTGCGCTCCGTGGGCGTGCAGGGCGACGGCCGCACCTACGGCCACCCGATCGTGCTGCGTCCCGTGTCGTCCGCGGTCATCGCGTCCTCGGACG
>JAPSIU010000405.1 GCA_031178565.1 Leucobacter sp.
TGCTCCTCGAGCACCGCGGCCGGCGCTCCGAGATACGCGGTGCTCGAGGAGCACCTCGACGACGTGATCCGTCGAGGCTCGCGAGCGCCCGCCCACGTGCTGAACCTCGGCCACGGCGTCCCGCCCGAGGCCGATCCCGCGGTGCTGACGCGCATCGTGGAACTCGCCCATGAACGCTGACCCGACCCCGAGGATCCTCGTCGTCGGCGGCGGCGTCTCCGGTCTCGTCGCCGCGCGCGATCTCGCACGATCCGGCGCGGAGGTCGTCCTCTTCGAGCGCGGGGACCGGCCGGGCGGCCGCATTCGCCGCGAGGTGCTGGCCGGCGTGCCGGTCGACGTGGGTGCCGAGGCCTTCGCCACTCGCGGCGGGGCGGTGTCCGAGCTGCTCGGCGAGCTCGGCCTGGAGAACGAGATCGTGAGCCCCGCTCCGCTCGGGTCGTGGGTCGTCGCGGGCGAGCGCGCCGTGCCGCTCCCCGCCGCCGGGACGCTCGGGATCCCGGTCGCGCCGCTCTCCCCGGCGTCCCGTCGCGCGCTCGGGCTTCCGGGCGCGCTGCGCGCCGCGATCGAACCGCTGCTGCCGCGCGCGGTCGGCGGAGGCCGCGGGACCCTCGGCGATCTGGTCCGCGCTCGCCTCGGGAAGCGCGTGCTCGAACGGCTCGTGCGTCCCGTCGCGCTCGGCGTCCACTCCGCCGACCCCGCGGAACTCGCAGTCTCCTCGGTTCCCGGCCTCCCCGGAGCGCTCGAGCGCCGCGGGTCGCTCATCGCAGCCGCGCGCGAACTGCGCGCGAGCAGCTCGGCGGCGGGGGGCGCGGTGGCCGGCCTGAGAGGCGGGATGACCGCGCTCGTCGAGGCGCTCCTCGCGGATCTCGGCGACGCCGGGGTCGCCGTGCGAACCGGCGTCGCAGTGGATCGGGTGGAGCGCGAGGACGAATCCTGGACGGCGTTCGACGCGAACGGCCAGCAGCTCGACCGCGGGAACGCCGTGATTCTCGCGGTCTCGGAGGAAGCGGCGGGATCGCTGCTCGGCGGGCCCGCGCGCTCCGGGAGCTCCTCGGTGCGGGTGGAGGTCGTCGCGCTCGCGCTCGACGAGCCGCGGCTCGACTCGGCGCCGCGCGGGACCGGTGCGCTCGTGGCCGCGGAACCCGGGTCGCGTTCCGCCGGTGCGGCGAGCCCGCCGAGGATCGTCGCGAAGGCGCTCACCCACGTCACGGCCAAGTGGCCGGAGCGTGCGCAGCGTGCCGGTTCGGGTCTGCACATCGTCAGGCTCTCCTACGGACGCGCGGGGAATCCGCCGGAGACGGCGGGTCTCGGCGATGCTGCCGTGCAGCGGCTCGCGCTGCAGGACGCCTCGCGTATCCTGGGCGTGGATCTCCGCCGCGAGTCCCTGCGCGGGATGCTGCGCCGGGAGTGGCTGACCGCGCCGCCGCGGAACACGAGCCGAGACGTCTCCGCCGTACCCGTCCCTCACGGGGTCTTCGTTGCGGGAGACTGGGTCGGAGGGACCGGCCTCGCCTCGGTGATTCCAGCCGCGCGCGCGGCAGCGGATCAGGCGCTGCGGATGATCCGCGAGACGAAGCAGGCACGAACGACGGAACACGAAGGAGCTCCACGCGCATGAGTCAGCATCACCACGCCCCGGCGGTGTTCCGGGCCGAGGGGCCCGTCGAGGCCCGCCCGGGACTGCTGCGGGTCGGCACGCGGGGCAGCGCGCTCGCGGTGGCGCAGACGACGACGGTCGCCGAGGCCGTCGCGGCGGCGACGGGATCGGACGTCGCGCTCGTCATCGTGACCACGCAGGGCGATACCTCCCGCGCCCCGCTCTCGCAGCTCGGCGGCACCGGGGTGTTCGTGAGCGCACTGCGCGACGCACTGCTCGCGGGGGAGTGCGACCTCGCGGTGCACTCGTTGAAGGACCTGCCGACCGCGGCCTGCCCCGGGATCGCGCTCGGAGCCGTTCCCGAGCGCGCCGATGCTCGCGACGCGCTCTGCGCCCGCGACGGTCTGAGCCTCGCCGAGCTGCCCGCCGGAGCCCGCGTCGGCACGGGATCCCCCCGCCGCGTCGCCCAGCTCCGCTCCCGCAGGCCCGATCTCGAGGTGCTCGACCTGCGCGGCAACGTCGACACGCGTCTCGGCCGTGTGGGCGTGGATCTCGACGCCGTCGTGCTGGCCGCTGCGGGACTCGACCGGATCGGGAGGGACGGCGCGATCACCGAGCGCTTCCCGCTCGACGGGACACCCGCGGCGCCCGGGCAGGGGGCGCTCGCGATCGAGGTGCGCCGGGCGGACGCGGACGCGGAGCCCTACACCGCTGCCCTCGCCGCCCTCGACGACCCGGTGTCCCGCGCCTGCGCACTCGCGGAGCGAGCGCTGCTCGCGGCCCTCGAAGCCGGCTGCGCGGCCCCGGTCGGGGCGAGCGCCCGCGTCGCGGGGGACCGCCTGAGCCTGAGCGCCACGGTGTACCGCCTGGACGGCTCGGAGGAGCTCACCGCCGAGGCCGAGCTGAGCTGGAACGCGCAGGAGCCCGAGAGCGCCGCCGTGCCCGAGCAGCTCGGCGGGATCGTCTCCGAGGCGCTGCTCGCGCGGGGCGCCGCGACTCTGGCTCCGCTC
>JAPSIU010000406.1 GCA_031178565.1 Leucobacter sp.
GCGGATGGCCTGGAGCAGCTCGTAGAGACCGCTGCCGAACACCGCCGGGACCGCCAGCAGGAAGGCCACCTCGGCGGCCGCCGGCCGCGTGTACCCGAGTGCGAGGCCCGCCGTGGTGGTCGCACCTGAGCGCGAGACGCCCGGGATGAGGGCGAGCGCCTGCGCGAATCCGAGGGTCAGGCCGTGGCCCATCGTGAGGTCCCTCTCGGTGCGGACCCGCCTGCCGAGCGCGTCGGCGACGCCCAGGATGAGTCCGAAGACGATGAGGACGGTCGCGACCAGCCAGAGGTTGCGGAAGGTGTCCCGGATGACGTCCTGGAAGAGGAAGCCGAGGAGCCCGATCGGCAGGGTGCCGATGATCACGATCCAGCCCATACGGGCGTCGGGGTCGTTCCGCGGCGTACGACCGGCGAGAGAGCTCGCCCATGCGGCGATGATCCGGACGATGCGGTTCCAGAAGTAGACCAGCACGGCGAGCTCGGTGCCGATCTGGGTGATCGCGGTGAAGGTCGCCCCCGGGTCCTCCGCCGAGGGGAGGAACTCGCCGACGATGCGCAGGTGAGCGCTCGAGGAGATCGGGAGGAACTCGGTCAGGCCCTGGACGATGCCGAGGATGATCGCCTCGAGGAGCTGCATGTGCGGCCTTTCAGTACGTGCGGATCAGGTCGGTGAGCACGCGCTGCCCGAACACGAGCGCGTCGATGGGGACGCGCTCGTCGACACCGTGGAACATGCCGGTGAAGTCCAGGTCGGCGGGCAGTCGCAGCGGTGCGAATCCGAACCCGGCGATGCCGAGCTCGGCGAGGGCCTTGTTGTCGGTCCCTCCCCCCATAAGGTACGGGATCACCGGCACGCCGGGATCGTGGCGGCCCAGCGCGCCGACCATCGCGTCGACCAGATCACCGGCGAAGGGGACCTCCAGCCCGATGTCGCGGTGCACGACCTCGATGGCGATGTCGTCGCCGACGATGCGCTGCACCTGCGCGATCACCTCGTCCTCGTGTCCGGGCAGGGTGCGGATGTCGATCGCCGCGGTCGCGGCGTCCGGGATCACGTTGTGCTTGTACCCGGCGGTCAGTCCGGTCGGGTTGGTCGTCGTCCGGAAGGTGGAGCGCAGGAATGCGGATGCCGGGCCCGCCGCTTCGGCGACCGTGTCCGGATCGTCGGCGAGGGCTCCCGACAGGTCGGCGAGCGACCCGACGAGCTGCCGCGTCGTCGAGGTGAGCTCGATGGGCCAGCCGGTGCGGCCGAGAGCGGCGACGGCCTCGGCGAGGCGGGTGACGGCATTGTCGGGATGGTGCCGACTGCCGTGCCCGGCCTGACCCCGCGCGTGGAGCCGGATCCACACCAGCGCCTTCTCGCCGACCTGGAGGAGGTAGGCGCGCCGGTCGCCTACGGCGATGGAGTAACCGCCGACCTCGCTGATGGCCTCGGTCGCACCGGCGAACCACTCGGCGCGGTCTCGGACGACCAGCTGGGATCCCTCCACGCCGCCGTTCTCCTCGTCGGCGAAGAACGCCACGATCAGGTCGCGCTCGGGCTGCTCGCCGGAGCGGAGGAGATCGGCGACCGACGTGAGGATCATGGCGTCCATGTCCTTCATGTCGACGGCGCCGCGGCCCCACAGCATCCCGTCCTTGACGACCCCCTCGAACGGGTCGACGCTCCAGTCGTCCGCGACGGCGGGGACCACGTCGAGATGCCCGTGGAGGACGAGTGCGGGCTTGTCGCGGTCACGGCCCGGGATGCGCGCGGTCACGTTCGTGCGCCGCGGGACCGGCTCGTAGTACTCGGGCGTGAGCCCCACCGACTCGAGGTACGCCCCCACGTACTCGGCGGCCTCGCGCTCGCCTTCGGCCCGGCCCTCGCCGTAGTTGGTGGTGTCGAAGCGGATCAGGTCGCGGGCGACACGCGCGACCTCGGGCAGATCGTCTGGAGCGGACATGCGCCCACGCTACCCGCGGCGCCGGCGCGATCCCGGGCGTGACGCCGGGAAACGAAGAATGGGCCCCGTCTCCGGGACCCATTCTCTCCTCTGTGCGCGAGGGGGGACTTGAACCCCCACGCCCTATTCGGGCACTAGCACCTCAAGCTAGCGCGTCTACCTATTCCGCCACCCGCGCAGAGCATCCCTCCGCCTTTCGGCCGAGGTTTTCGGTTTCGCAACCGAGGATCGACACTAGCACGTTCCCGGCGCTGCGGATAATCGGGGCGCTCACGCCACCGACACGCCGAAGAGCAGGCCCAGCACGTAGGTGACGGCGGCGGCTCCGAAGCCGATCGCGAGCTGTCGCAGGCCGCGGCGCAGCGGCGGGGCGCCGGAGAGCAGGCCCACCGTGGCGCCGGTCAGGAGCAGGGCGAGTCCCACGAGAGCGAGAGCCAGCCCGACGGCGGCCAGGCCCGACAGCCCGATGATCCACGGCAGCACGGGGATCACAGCGCCCGAGGCGAAGAACGCGAAGCTCGATCCCGCTGCGCCGAGCGCGGATCCGACCGACTCCAGGTCTGCGGGCGGCTCGGCGGCCCGCCGGTACGGGACCGCGCGATCGCTCGCCTGCGCCGCCGCGATGACCTTTCGTGCGCGCGCGAGCGCCGCCTCCTCGTC
>JAPSIU010000075.1 GCA_031178565.1 Leucobacter sp.
CCATCGTGATCCTCACGCAGGGCGTGGCCCGCGGAGGGTGGATGATCTCGGCGGCCCTCCGCTACGCGTGGGAGCGCCGGGCCTGCGCCCTCATCGTCCCGGAGCAGTCGTACACCGAGACCGTCATCGAGCTCGCGCGGCGCCTCGGCGTCTCCCTGCTCACGACGGAGCGCGGCATGACGCGGCTGGCGCTCGACGTCGCCATCCAGATCGGCGTCGCCCGGGCCGGGTCGCTCGCCCGCGTGCAGTCGTTCACCGAGCGGGTGTCGCAGGCGGCCGACCTCGCCCAGGCGCTGGACCTCATCTCCTCGGAACTCGGCGGTGCGCCGGTCGCGCTCGAGACCTCGGGGGCGATCGCGGTCTCAGTGCCGGGAGACGAGAGCGCGGCCGACGCGGAGGCCGACCGGAGCACGGTCCGCCGCCCCGTCTCTCTCACGCAGGACGGCCGGCAGTCCGATGCGCTGAGCACCGAGGTGCCGAGCCCGGCGAGAACGTTCGCCGAGCAGATCTTCTCGGCGGCGATCCCCTCGATCCGCGCCCTGCTCACGAGCTCGCGCCTGCAGGCGACTCGAGAATCACTTCCCGCGATCTCCATCACCGCGCTCACCGGGACGGCGCGGCTGCGCGGGCTCCGCCCGCCCTCGCCCGAATTCCTCGACGACGTGTTCAGGTGGCCGGTCAACGGCGACTACATCGCGGTCTGCGTCATCACCGACGATCGCGAGCGCGTCGGCACGGCCGTCCATCAGATCTGGAACGCCGGCTTCCCCGACGTGCCGCTCGCCAGATTCTCCGACGGGTGGGTCGGGTTCGTGCCCGTGGCGGACGCCGACCGCCGCGCAGAACTGGTCGAGCGGATGCGCCAGCAGCTCGCCGGCGTTCCCGCGCTCGGGCTCGCGGTCGGCGTCTCGGGCATCCGGCGGACCTCGGAGCAGGCGGTCGACGGCGTGCACGAGGCCTGGCTGGCCGCGTCGGTCGCCGATCCGAGGAGGCCGGGGACGGGATCCCTCGTCGGCTTCGAGGACGCGTCCTCGCGCCTGCTCGACAGATTCCTCCCCGACGACCTGGCCCTGCAGCTCGCATCGGCGATGCTCCCCGAGCTCGTCGCGGATCCGGCCGCGGAGCAGCTGATCGCCGCCGTCGTCGCCTATCTGTCGAACCAGGGCTCGATCACGGCGGCGGCGGCTCATCTCGGGGTGCACCGCAACACGCTGCAGGCGAGGATCCGCCGGGCCGAGCAGCTCGGGGTCCGGCTGTCGCCTCCCGAAGAGGTGCTCCCGACGCACATGCTGCTCGCCGCCCTCGTCCGCGCCGGGTCCGAGGGCGGCGAGCGCTGACGCCGTCCTACCGGGAGACCTCGGCGTTGCGCTCCATGGCGACTCGGATGCTCGTCGTGGGCGCGCTCATGTCCCACGCGTCCGCACCCCTGATGCCGAGCTTCTGCGGGTCGAAGACGGGGTCCAGCCCCTGCTTCCGCTGCCGGTTGTAGTCCTTGAGGACCTTGCCCACCGTGGGGGCGAGGAACAGGAGGCAGATCATGTTGATCCAGCCCAGCGTGCCGTACCCGATGTCGCCGATCCCCCAGATCAGGTCCGCGGAGGACACCGCGCCGAGGTAGACCATGACCGTCATCGCGAGCTGCAGCAGGCGCGTCGCGATCGGGAGCGCGCGCTCGGAGAAGAGGTAGGCGGCCGCCGAGGTCGAGATGTAGTTGAACGCGATGATCGTGGTGAACGCGAAGAGGAAGAGGGAGACCGCGACGAAGACCGGACCGAATCCGGGGAAGATCGTCTCGAGGGCAGCCTGCGTATACGCCGTGCCGGCGGCGACCCCCGGGATGTTCTCGGCGAGCGTCTCCCCCGCTTCCGTCACCACGTTGTAGCTGCCGGTCATCACGATCATGATGCCGGTCGCCGAGCAGACGAGCACGGTGTCGACGTAGACCGAGAACGCCTGGACGATGCCCTGCTTCGCCGGGTGCGAGACCGAGGCGGCCGCGGAGGCGTACGTGCCCTCGCCGACGCCGGCCACGTTCGAGAACACCGCGCGCCGCACGCCCCACGCGATCGCAGCGCCGACGATGCCGCCGAAGATCTCGTTCGTTCCGAACGCGCTCGTGAGGATGAGGGCGAAGACCGCGGGCACCTCGCCGATGTTCACCACGATCACGACGATCGCCAGCAGGATGTAGCCCGCGGCCATGAACGGCACGACCTTGTCGGCGACGTTCACGATGCGCTTCGTACCCCCGATGACGATGACGGCGAAGAGACCGGCGACGACGAGCCCCGAGATCCACGTCGGGGCGTTGAACGCCACCTCGAAGCTGTTCGCGATATTGAAGCTCTGCACGCCGGGGGCGAGCACCGAGTAGAGCAGCAGAGTGGCGGCTGCGGACACCACGGCGAGCCACTTCTGGCCGAGACCCCGCTCGATGTAGTACGGGATACCGCCTCGGTACTCGCCTCGGACGCGGCGCTTGTAGACCTGGGCGAGCGTCGACTCCGCGAAGGCCGTGGCGCCCCCGAGGAGCGCCATCACGACCATCCAGAACAGCGCGCCGGGCCCGCCGACGGCGATGGCGGTCGCCACGCCGGCGATGTTGCCGACGCCGACCCGGCTCGAGAGGGTGAGCGCCAGCGCCTGGAAGCTCGAGATCTCGCCGTCGTCGCTCGTCGACTTCTCGCGGAGGATCCTCACGAGATCCGGGAGGCGCCGGATCTGCACGGCTCCGGTCCACACGGTGTAGAACAGTCCCAGGCCGAGCGCCATGTAGGCCATCGGGTTCCAGATGTTGGTGTTGATGTCACCGATGACGGTGAGCAGATCTTCCAAAACGGTCACTCCTTCGTGAGCAGACGGATTCGAGCGCGCGGAGCGCGGTCTCCGGTCGGCGGCGGGTGTCGATGCGGGTGACGGTCGCACCCGCAGACGCCACCCTTGAGCAATGTGCCATTTCACATTACATGATCACGAAACGAGCACAAACCGTCGATTCCAGGCAATTCGCGCTCGAGATCTCCGCGCTTGCGCGCCCCTCCGGGAATCATGCTACATTGTGCAATGTCACACTTTATAGCTGACGCCCACCCGAAAGGACGAAGAGACGGATGTCTGAAAAGAAGCCCTGGCACGGAGTTATCGTCGCCACCTCCCTCCCGTTCAAGGACGACCTGTCGGTCGACTTCGACGCGTACGCCGAGCACGTCGCCTGGCTCGCCGCCAACGGCTGCGACGGCGTCGCGCCCAACGGCTCGCTCGGCGAGTACCAGAACCTCTCGGAAGCCGAGCGCGCGCAGGTCGTCACGACCGCCGTCGAGGCGGCCCCCGAGGGCTTCACGGTCATGGCGGGCGTCGGCGCCTACGGCGCTCTGCAGTCGGCGCACTGGGCCGAGCAGGCGGCGGAGGCCGGCGCGCAGTGCGTGATGCTGCTCCCGCCCAACACCTTCCGCGCCAACCACGAGCAGGTGAAGCACCACTACGCCACCGTCGGCAAGGTCGGCCTCCCCATCGTCGGCTACAACAACCCGATCGACACCAAGGTCGATCTCGTTCCCGAGCTGATCGCGGACATCCACGCCGCGGGCAACATGGTCGGCGTCAAGGAGTTCTCGGGCGATCCCCGCCGCATCTACGAGATCAAGGAGCTCGCTCCCGACATCGACATCCTCATCGGCACCGACGACACGGTGCTCGAGGTCGGCCTCGCCGGCGCCGTCGGATGGGTGTCGGGCTACCCGAACGCGATCCCGCAGTCGTGCATCGAGCTCTTCAACCTCTGCACCTCGGGCGACGTGCAGGATCTCGTCCGCGGCCAGGAGATCTACCGCGACCTGCACTCGCTCCTCCGCTGGGACTCGAAGACCGAGTTCGTCGAGGCGATCAAGCTCTCGATGGACGTGCTCGGCCTCAAGGGCGGCCCGTGCCGTCCGCCGCGCGCAGCGCTCTCGCCCGAGATCGCCGAGCGCATCATCGCCGACACGAAGGCCGCAGCCGCGAAGGGCTACGATAAGTGATCTGCTGCGGGTGGCCCCTCCCGGGGCCACCCGCGCATGATCCTGACCGGGTCGTCCCGCCGGAGCTCCCGCTCCGGAGTCGCGGGATCCGCGCACCGTCGCGGATCCTGCGACTTCTCGCCTCCGCGCGGAACGCCGAGCACATCAACAGGAAGGGCCAGCCATGCGCACCTCGCGCGTCTTCCACGCGGTCGATTCGCACACCGAGGGCATGCCCACGCGTGTGATCACCGGCGGCGTCGGGGTGATCCCCGGCAGCACCATGGCCGAGCGCCGCACGTGGTTCATGGAGAACTCCGACCACATCCGCACGCTGCTCATGACCGAGCCGCGCGGGCACTCTTCGATGAGCGGCGCGATCCTGCAGCCGTCCACCCGGCCCGACGCCGACTGGGGCGTGCTGTACATCGAGGTCTCCGGGTGCCTCCCGATGTGCGGCCACGGCACCATCGGGGTGTGCACGGTGCTCGTCGAGACCGGCATGGTCGAGGTGCAGGAGCCGGTGACCACGATCCGGCTCGACACCCCCGCGGGGCTCGTGGTGGCCGAGGTCGCCGTGAGCGACGGCAAGGCCGAGACCGTCACCATCACGAACGTGCCCTCGTTCGCCGAGCGCCTCGGAGCGAGCGTCGACGTCCCCGGTTACGGGAGGGTCGACTACGATCTCGCGTTCGGCGGCAACTTCTACGCGATCGTCGAGCTCGAGCGGCTGAGCTTCGAGGGGCGGCCTCTCGAGTGGCGGGAGGACCGTTCGAATCAGGACGAGCTGCTCCGCGCCGGCCTCGCGATCATGGACGCGATCAACGGGGCCGACGAGCCGGTGCACCCGGAGCGCGCGGACATCCGCGGTTGCCACCACGTCTACCTGCAGGCTCCCGGATCCACGGCCGAGCGCTCGCGCCACGCCATGGCGATCCACCCGGGCTGGTTCGACCGATCCCCCTGCGGCACCGGCACGAGCGCCCGCATGGCGCAGCTCCACGCCCGGGGCGAGCTTCCGCTGCAGCAGGACTTCCTCAACGAGTCCTACATCGGTTCGCGGTTCATCGGCCGACTGGTCGAGGAGACCGCTGTCGGCGGACGCCCCGCCGTGATCCCGACCATCACCGGCCGGGCCTGGATCACGGGCACCGCCCAGTACTTCCTCGACCCCTCCGACCCGTTCCCGAAGGGATTCCTGCTGTGACCATCCCCTACTTCGACGCCGCAGCCGTGCACGCGGCCCTGCCCTACGACCGCGCGATCCGCGCGATCGAGGAGGCGGTGCGCGAGCAGGTCGATCCCGAGCTCGACGGCCCGCGCCTCTTCGCCGACGCTCCGGGGGGCGAGTTCCTGCTCATGCCCGCGCAGGGGGCGCGGTTCAGCGGCCTCAAGGCGCTGACGATCGCGCCGGAGAATCCCGCGCGCGGACTCGAGAAGATCCAGGGTGTGTACGTGCTCTACTCCTCCGACACGCTGGCCCCGGTCGCCGTGATGGAGGGCTCGAGCCTCACCGCCATCCGCACCCCGGCCGTCGCGCTGAGCGCGGTCCGCCTGCTCGCGCAGGCCGCGGCCCCGGGCGACGAGCTGCCGGCGGCGCCGCGCGTGCTCGTGTTCGGCGCCGGGATCCAGGGCCACGGCTGCGTCCTCGCGAGCCGGGCCGCCTTCCCGACGGCCGAGTTCTCCGTCGTCGGGCGCAGCCCGGAGCGCGTGGAGACGCTGCGCGCCCGGCTCGCGGACGAGGGGATCGATGTCGCGTCACCCGTGGACGTCGACGCGGCGGTCGCCGAGGCCGACATCATCATCTGCGCCACGACCGCCGGCGCCCCGCTCTTCGACGGCTCCCTGGTGAAGGACACCGCGATCGTCGCGGCCATCGGCACCCACGGCCGCGAGCTGCGCGAGGTGGACGACGCGCTCGTCTCCCGCGCGGACATCGTCGTCGAGGGCCGCGCCTCGGCGGAGCGCGAGAACGGCAACCTCGCCACGTCGTTCGGCCCCGACGACTGGCGGGATCACCCGCCCGCGAACCTGCGCGAGCTCGTGCGGGGCGAGGTGACGAGGCGCCAGGGGCGGCCGGCGTTCTACACCGGCGTCGGCATGTCGTGGGAGGATTTGGTGTGCGCGACGGTGGTGTTCGCCGAGGGCGCACCCGCTCAGTAGACGCACATCGAGGAGTCCCCGTGTCCATCAACTCCCAGCTCACCCAGCTCAAGCGCCCCATGAACCTTCGCGAGACGGTGCTCAACCAGCTCCGCACCGCGATCATCACGGGCGAGCTGAAGGAGGGCGAGCTCGTCTCCGCCCCCACGCTCGGCCAGGCGCTCGGCGTCTCCGCCACCCCGGTGCGCGAGGCGATGATGGACCTGGCAAGGGAGGGTCTCGTCGAGACGGTGAAGAACAAGGGCTTCCGGGTCACGAGCATGAGCGACAAGGATCTCGACGATCTCGCCGCGATCCGACTGCTCATCGAACCGCCGGCCGTGCGCAAGGTCGCCGAGGAGGCGGATGCGATCCCCGAGGAGGCCTTCGACGAGATGCTCGAGATCGCCGAGCGCTGCCAGCGTGGCGCCGAGGCCGAGGATCTGAGCGAGTACCTCACGAACGACCGGGCCTTCCACGCCCTGGTGCTCTCCTTCACCGGCAATGCGCAACTGGTCGAGCTCGCGACCTCGCTGCGCATCCGCACCCGCATGTACGGGCTCGTCGCACTGGCGGAGGAGGGTCGTCTCACCTCCAGCGCGCGCGAGCACCAGGAGCTCGTCCGGCTGCTTCGCGCGGGCGACGGAGCGGGCGCCGAGGCCCTCATGCGCGCCCACATCGGCCACGCGCGGGCCATCTGGGCGACCGGCGATTCCGAACCGGGCGCGGGTACCGGCGGGAACCCGGGCACGGGCGCGAATCCAGACACGGGCGCGAATCCGGACACCGATTCAAACACAGACACAGACCTAGACACAGAACGACGGAGAACATGAGCCAGACCGCAGACGTCATCGTCGTGGGCGCCGGGATCGTCGGCAGCGCCACGGCCTACTTCGCGGCGAAGGCCGGCCTCAGCGTCACCGTGATCGAGCGCGACCTCCCCGCGAGCGGCACGACGTCGCGGTGCGAGGGCAACGTGCTCGTCTCCGACAAGGAGCTCGGCCCCGAGCTCGAGCTCACGCGGTACTCGCTCGACCTGTGGAAGGGCGAACTCGCCGAGTTCGGGCACCTCTGGGAGTTCGACGCCAAGGGCGGCATCATCGTCGCCTCGCGCGAGTCCAGCCTCGCCTCGCTCGAGCGGCTCACCGCCGCGCAGCGGGGGCACGGGATCGAGGCGCAGCGCATCGACGTCGACGAGCTGCGCCGCTACGAGCCGCACATCACGGATCGGGCGATGGGCGCGGCCTACTACCCGGAGGACAGCCAGCTGCAGCCGATCCTCGCCGCATCCCACCTGCTGCGTCTCGCCGTCGGCCTCGGCGCGCAGGTCCACGTGAGGACGCCGGTGACGGGCTTCCTCCGCGCCCCCGCGAGCGGGAGGCCCGACGGTGGCGACCACGTCGTCGGCGTGCGGACCCCGAAGGGCGACTTCTCGGCGGCGAACGTCGTCAACACCACCGGGACCTGGGGCGGCGAGGTCGCCTCCTTCGCGGGGGTCGATCTCCCGGTGCTCCCCCGCCGCGGATTCGTGCTCGTGACCGAGCCGCTCCCGCCGATGGTCCACCACAAGGTGTACGCCGCCGAGTACGTCGACAACGTGGGCAGCTCCGACGCCGGACTCCAGGCGTCTCCCGTCGTCGAGGGCACCCCGGCCGGCACGATCCTCATCGGTTCGAGCCGGGAGCGCGTCGGCTTCGACAGCGCCGTCAGCACGGACGCCCTCCGCACCATCGCGCGCAACGCGATCGCGCTCTTCCCCTTCCTCGAGGGGGTGCGCATGATGCGTCACTACCACGGCTTCCGCCCCTACTGCCCCGATCATCTTCCGGTGATCGGCCCCGATCCGCGCGCTCCGGGACTCTGGCACGCGTGCGGGCACGAGGGCGCCGGGATCGGGCTCGCCGCGGGCACCGGCAAACTGCTCGCCCAGGCTCTCGCGGGCGGCTCGACCGACCTGCCGCTCGCCCCCTTCGCCCCCGAGCGCTTCGACGTCGCCGAATCCCCCGAACACCACGACACCCCAGAGGAGGCCTCCGCGTGAGCTCGTCAGAACCCCGGGACGCGGTTCCCGCCCCCTCGCGCGTGCGCGCGGCATTCGAGGGCGAGCCGCTCGAGGCGGAGGCCGGCGCGAGCGTCGCGGCGGCGCTCATCGGCGAGGGCAGGCAGGCCTGGCGGACGACGCGCGAGGGAAGGCCCCGCGGGCTCTTCTGCGGGATCGGCGTCTGCTACGACTGTCTTGTCGAGATCGACGGGGAGTCGGGCCAGCGCGCGTGCATGATCCCGCTGCGGGACGGCATGGAGGTGCGTCGCACCGGCGTGCCCGGCGACGCGCGGACGATCGACGACGAGGAGGCCTCGCGATGAGCGGCACGAACGCGACGGCCGGCACGAATGCGGCGGCCAGCACGAACGCGGCGTCGAGCACGAACGCGGCGGCCGCCGCCGACCCGCTCACGCGTCCCACCGCGCCGGCGCCTCTCTTCGACGTCGCGGTCGTCGGCGCCGGACCGGCGGGGCTCGCAGCCGCGGGCGCGGCCGCGTCGCAGGGGTCCCGCGTCGCCGTGATCGACTCGGGAGACCAGCCGGGCGGCCAGTTCTGGAGACACCGCTCGGAGGCCGCGGGAATCGAGGACGACGGCGCCCTGCACCACGGCTGGGACGAGTACCTCGAGCTGCGTCGCGCCTTCGACGCCGGCGTCTCGGCCGGCACCATCGCATACTTCCCCGCCACGAGCGTCTGGATGGCTCAGCGGGTCGACGATCAGGCCCGGCCCGGCGAGACGCTCTTCACGCTGCGGCTCTCCCCCAGCCACGGCCCCGGACGCTCGGCCGTGCCCACCGTCCGCGCGTCGCGCCTCGTGATCGCGACCGGCGGCTACGACCGGCAGCTGCCCGTTCCCGGATGGGATCTGCCCGGCGTCATGGCCGCCGGCGGCATCCAGGCCTTCATCAAGCAGAACGGCGCGCTGCCGGCGCGCCGCTTCGTCATCGCGGGCACGGGCCCGTTCCTGCTCCCGGTCGCCGCGAACATCGTGCAGGCCGGCGGCTCGGTCGCGACGGTCTGCGAATCCGCGAACCTCAGCGGCTGGCTGCCCCGCGCGCACCGCGCCGCCGGCGTGCCCGCGAAGGCGCTCGAGGGAGCCGGCTACGCCTGGGCGTTCGTGCGGAACCGCATCCCGTACCGCACCCGCACGGTGATCACCGAGATCCTCGGCGAGGACCGCGTCCGGGCCGTGCGCACCGCTCGGCTGCGCGGCGACGGCGAGATCGTCGCGGGCAGCGAGCGCCTCATCGAGGGGATCGACGGCGTCGGCCTCGGCTGGGGCTTCACCCCGCAGCTCGAACTCCCCGTGCAGCTCGGCGCGGAGACGCGGCAGGACGTCGACGGCTCGCTGATCGCGGTGGTCGACGAGGGCCAGCGGTCCTCGGTCCCGGGCCTCCTCCTCGCGGGAGAGCTCACGGGTGTCGGAGGATCGGCGCTCGCGGTGATCGAGGGCAGGATCGCCGGCAGGGTCGCGGGCGCAGAGTCGCGCGGCCGCCGTGCCGCGGCGACCGCCGCCGAGCTCCGCGCGATCCGACGCCAGCGATCGTTCGCCGAGGCGATGCACCTCGCCCACCCGATCCCTCGCGGGTGGGCAAGCCTCGTGCGCGACGACACGATCGCCTGCCGCTGCGAGGAGGTGCGCGTCGGCGAGATCCGGAGTGCGCGGGAGACGCTCTCGGGCGACGACGCCCGCACGCAGAAGGGCGTCACGCGCGCCGGCATGGGCTGGTGCCAGGGCCGGGTCTGCGGCTTCGCCGTGTCGTGCCTCGCGTCCGAATCCGACGCGATGTCGCCGTCGGCAGCCTCGCTCGCCCAGTCCGCCAAGCGCCCACTCGCGCAACCGGTGCCGCTGGGAGCGCTCGCGGACCTCGACGGCTGAGCGATCCGGGGCTCGGGATCGGAGGCTCTCCCGCCTCCGGGGTCGGGATCGGAGGCTCTCCCGCCTCCCTATTCGCCCCCCTTCCGCCCGATGCCCGTCCCGCCCCCAAGCGCTTGGCGCGAAGTGCGACCTCAACGGCGGGAGGCCGCACTTCGCGCCAAGTTGATGAGGGGCACACGGGGAAGGAGAACCGTCCTCGCGCGCTGAGCGGCCCGCCGGCGGCCCGCCGGCCGCGCCGCGCGCGTGCGCGGCCGGCCCGGAGGGCTGCCGCGTGCCCGCGAGGCGCGCGGGGAGTGCGGGGGCGG
>JAPSIU010000407.1 GCA_031178565.1 Leucobacter sp.
TGTTCGGCGGTGACGTGTCCGAGCGGCCGAAGGTGCAACTCTCGAAAAGTTGTGTAGGGTAACCCCCTACCGTGGGTTCAAATCCCACCGTCACCGCCACCGCGAAGGCCCCGAATCCCTTGGAAACACTGGGATGCGGGGCCTTTGTCATGTTCAGACCGGAGTGAGCGGTAACTCAGCGGTAACGGAAGATCATCGGGTTCCTCTGGCGCACGCGTCGGCACATCGGCCGCCCGGAGGCTCGCGTTTCCGCGCCAGGGTGCTGTGCCGGAGGCGCCCGCCCCCGATTACTGCGTGTGTGCCCGAAAGGCTAGGCAAGCGGGTATGCGATCACATCCGCGAGGCGATACCGCGCCCAGCCGTCGCCGTCAGGCGCATCCCACTGAAGACTCCGGCCGGCGCGGTTCAGGCGGTCGTGCTCGTCCTTGGTGACCCAGCACTTCTGCAGGAGTTGGTTGAAGATCGACAGCAGGTGCTCTGGCGACGTGGCCGGGCCACCTGCGATCGGCTCCTGGTGCGTGTTTGATCGCGGGTCAGCCTGGCTCGGGTCGACGATCTCGACGATGACCCGCTTGAACGGGATGACGTGCTCGACGACCCGTTCGCCCGGCGACAGCTGCATCGCGTCCCGGGTCGCGAAGGTCACCGCATGGCCGTCGTCGAGCGCACGGAGCATCTGCCGAAGCCGGCGCGGGTACCCTCCTGATCCTTTGGTCCACAAACGGCCGCCGGCGACCAGGTACGGGCGGACCTCCGTCTCGATGAGATCGAAAGCAGCGATCGCGGCGCGGGCATGGCGGTCATCGGCGCGCGAGGTGTTCATGGTGCGATCCTCCCACCGACGGGAGGTCGTGGAAGAGATCCGTCGGCGCGGTCTGGAAGAGGGCTGCGGGTGTCCCTACGGGAGCACCGTCGTCGACACTGCGCGCAGCCAACCGCCGCTCGTCTCGCCGTCGATCGTAGCTTCCTCTGATCGCAGCACCATCTCGACCTTCGTGCCGTTCGTCCAACTGGCAGCCTCGGACTCTTCGGCGAAGACCGTCAGATCCTGGGCGCCGCCCTGCGCCTTCAGCATGACGAGGTAGTCACCGGTGGCCCCTGTCATCCACAGATCAGACATGAACAGCTCGCCCGTGACCTTGAAGAGGTCGCCAGTCTTGATGCCGCCCATGCCGGCAGAGTTGAGTTTGTCGAGCAGCTCGTCGACGGTGATCGGCACGGCAGCTGAGAGGTCAGGCGCGGGCTCCTTGGCGGGAGCCGTCTCGACGGGCTCGTCCGGCTCCGTAGAAGGCTCGTCTCGCGGCGCGATAACTCTCGCGCTGGGGGTATCTGCCGGCGCCGGGGTGTCATCGTCCTCGCCGCCTGTGATCGAGGCCATGATGCCGATAATCGTGAACAGAACCGCGAGCACACCGCCGATGATCGCAAGCGGCTTCCACTGGAACGGCTGCTTCGGGCGGCGGAAGACGAGCTCGCTGCGGAGCTTGCCGACGCTCTGGGTGACGAGCTCCCAGCCATCTTTCTCCCACTTTGCGATCATGGGCTTCTCGGTGCCGCGGACCGTCTGGACGCTCCCGGTGTCGTACTTCGCGGTCTCGGCCTCAGCGCGCACGCCACTGTCCGTCATTGGGTTCTCCCTCTCCTGGTTCCGGGAGAACAACTCGCCGCCGGGTCATCGCGAGCATATCGGCTGGACGGTCGCTCGAAGTACGAACGCGAGCACGTCGTTCCGCCACCGCTCATCTGGGACTGGGGCGTATCCGTAGAGTGACCTGTGGGAGCGTCCGTTCGCTCGTCGCCAGCACCGATGGGAGCAACTCGTGATCACCTTCACCGACTTCCTGCCCGTTCCGGAGCCCGAGCGCACGAAGGTCAAGCTCAACATGCGCGCCGGAGACGGCAGCGGCGAAGCGTGGGACTTCCTCATGGACGACCATGACCACTGGCTTCGGCTGAATCAGTGGCGAACGAAGCAGACGAGCCATCGACGCTGATCCGAGCCAGAGGTGCTCTGGCGGTACACCCCACGACCGGGACTCCCTCCCGCCGACGACGGGGCGAACACTGGAATCATGTCGACCAGATCGCCGTCCGCTCCCGCCGCGCGTCGCTCCCTGCCCTCGCTGCTTCTGCTGCTGACGGTGTTCGGGCCGATCTCGATGGATCTCTACCTCCCCGCCCTGCCGGCGCTGACGCTCGAGCTCGGGGCGGTGACCTCGGTCGCCCAGCTGACGGTGACCTCGTGCCTCATCGGTCTCGCGGCGGGGCAGCTGATCGCCGGCCCGTTGTCCGACCGGTTCGGGCGCCGCGGCATCCTGCTCCTCGGCATCGGCGCGTACATCATCACCTCAGCGCTGTGTGCCGTCAGCCCCACCGTCGAGCTGCTCATCCTCGCCCGTCTCGTGCAGGGCCTCGCCGGCGGCGTCGGGATCGTCGTCGCGACGGCGGCCGGTCGGGACGTTTTCTCGGGCCCCGCCCTGATCCGCTTCTACGGCCGGCTCACGGTCGTCGGCGGGTTCGCCGCCGTGGTCGGGCCCCTGCTCGGCGGGCTGCTGAACGCGTTCACCGACTGGCGGGGACTCTTCGTGTTCCTCTCGG
>JAPSIU010000408.1 GCA_031178565.1 Leucobacter sp.
GGGCACGCGCACGCCATGAACCTGCGCGACTCCGGCGTCGAGGTTGTCATCGCCCTCAAGGAGGGATCGAAGTCGATCCAGAAGGCGGAGGAGGCCGGTTTCGAGGTCAAGAGCGTCGCCGACGCCGCCGAGTGGGCCGACCTCATCATGATCCTCGCTCCGGATCAGCACCAGCGCACGATCTACAACGAATCCATCAAGGACAAGCTCACCGAGGGCAAGACCCTCGCCTTCGCGCACGGCTTCAACATCCGCTTCGGCTACATCGAGACCCCCGCCGGTGTCGACGTGATCCTCGTCGCACCGAAGGCCCCCGGCCACACGGTGCGCCGCGAGTTCGAGGCCGGCCGCGGCATTCCCGACATCATCGCTGTCGAGGTCGACGCCTCCGGCACCGCGTGGGAGACGGCGAAGTCGTACGCGAAGGCCATCGGCGGCACCCGCGCGGGCGTCATCAAGACGACCTTCACGGAGGAGACCGAGACCGATCTCTTCGGCGAGCAGAGTGTGCTCTGCGGCGGCGTCTCGCAGCTCGTGCAGTACGGCTTCGAGACCCTGTCCGAGGCCGGATACCAGCCCGAGATCGCCTACTTCGAGGTGCTGCACGAGCTCAAGCTGATCGTCGACCTCATGTGGGAGGGCGGCATCGCCAAGCAGCGCTGGTCGGTGTCCGACACCGCGGAGTACGGCGACTACGTGTCGGGTCCCCGCGTGGTGGATCCCCGCGTGAAGGAGAACATGCAGGCCGTGCTCGCCGACATCCAGTCGGGCGCGTTCGCCAAGCGCTTCATCGAGGATCAGGACGCCGGCGCGCCCGAGTTCAAGGAGCTCCGCGCCAAGGCCGAGCAGCACCCGATCGAGAAGACCGGCGTCGAGCTGCGCAAGCTCTTCGCGTGGAAGCAGCAGGACGACGACTACGTCGACGGCAGCGCGGCGCGCTGATCCGCTCGGGTTCTTCACCGATCGACGGCGACGAAAGGCGCTCGGGTTTCCCGGGCGCCTTTCGTGTCGGATGGGAGGGGAGCGCGCCGATCGCCTACGATGTGGGGCAGACCCTCTCCGCGACGACCTCGATCCCGGCGGTGCGCATCAGATGACCCGTTTCCAGCCCCTCTCCGACATCCGCGTGCTCGAACTCGGCAACTACATCGCCGCGCCGACCGCGGGGCGGCTCCTCGCCGATTTCGGCGCCGACGTGATCAAGGTCGAGCGCCCGAGCACGGGCGACGAGCTGCGCAGGTGGCGGCTGCACCGCGGCGACACCTCGATGCTGTATCGCGCGATCAACCGCGGCAAACGATCCGTCGTCGTAGACCTCCGCAGCGAGGAGGGCCTCGGGATCGCGCTCGACCTGATCCGCCGCTCGGACGTGCTGCTCGAGAACTTCCGCCCAGGCACCCTCGATGCGTGGGGGCTGACGGAGGAGGTGCTCGAGGCGGCGAATCCCGAGCTGATCGTCGCCCGCGTCTCGGCCTTCGGGCAGACGGGGCCGCTCTCGGATCGCCCCGGCTTCGCGGCGGTTGCCGAGGCCTACGGCGGCTTCCGCGAACTCGTGGGCGAGCCGGGGAGGCCGCCGAGCCGTACCGGGTTCTCGATCGGCGATACGATCGCGGGCGTCTACACCGCGTTCGGCGTGGTGATGTCGCTGTTCGACCGGCTGCGGGACCGCGACGGCGGATTCGGAGACGCGCCCGGCGGCGCGGATCCCGGCGCGGCGCGCCCCTCGCTCGCCGATCGTACGATCGATGTCGCGCTCAACGAGGTGATGCTCTCGGTGACCGAGTCGCTCGTCCCGGACTGGGAGGCGTACGGCGTGCGTCGCGAGCGCACGGGCGGGCGCATGGAGGGCATCGCGCCCTCGAACGCCTACCTCTGCGGCGACGGCAAGAGCATCGTCGTGTCGGGCAACGGGGACTCGATCTTCCAGCGCTACATGCGGGCTATCGGGCGCGAGGATCTCGCCACCGCGCCCGAGCTGCAGTCGAACGAGGGCCGGTGGGCTGCGCGGGAGCTGCTCGACGAGGCCATCGGCGCCTGGACCGAGGCGCGCACGAGCACGGAGGCGCTGCGTGTTCTCGACGGGGCGGGTGTGCCGTCCGGCCCGATCTACACCGCGGAGGACGTGTGCGCCGACGAGCAGTACGAGGCCCGCGGCATGGTGCAGCGCTTCGACGTGCACGACGGCGCGGGTACGGTCGAACGCGTCGGATTCCCGGGGATCGTTCCCGTCTTCGGCGGTCGCTCGCTGCCGATCCGGCACGTCGGTCCGGATCTCGGAGCGCACACGCGCGAGGTGCTGCGGGAGCTCGGCTGGGACGACGACGCGGTCGAGTCGTACCTCGGGGCTCACGACGGGGCGTCGCGGTGACCGCCGCGGCGGGGCGGGAAGCCGTGCAGATCCGCGATGTCACCCTCCGCGACGGCCTGCAGCTCGTCGGCAAGCCGCTCAGCACGGAGCGCAAGGTGCGGCTCGTGCGAGAGCTGATCGCCCTCGGTGTCGAGCACGTCGAGGTGGGGTCGATGGCGCGCGCCGATCTCGTGCCGACCCTCGCCGACTCGCTCGAGGTGATCGCCGCGCTCACGGAGGA
>JAPSIU010000409.1 GCA_031178565.1 Leucobacter sp.
CGACGAGCGGATGCGGTCGTCCGTGCACGAGCAGGTGGAGGAGGCGCTCTCGGCCGGCGCCCAACTGCTCACCGGAGGCGCTGTACCCGAGGGCCCGGGAAGCGCGTATCCCGCCACCGTGCTCTCGCACTGCACCCCCGAGATGCGGCTGCTCCGGGAGGAGACCTTCGGCCCGGTCGCACCCGTCATGACCGTCGCCGATTTTGACGAGGCCGTCGAGCGCGCCGCGCACGACGATTACGGGCTCTCCGCGACGGTGCTCACCGCCGACATCGCGCACGCCCACCGGGCGATCGACGCGCTGCCCGTGGGGACCGTGAAAGTGAACGCCGTGTTCGGAGGCGCGCCTGGCGGAGCCGCGCAACCGAGGCGCCGGAGCGGTTCCGGCTTCGGCTACGGGCCCGAACTGCTCGATGAGATGACGACGGTGAAGGTCGTGCACCTGGAACCGGCCGAACCGCGCTGACCGGCGGCCTCGCGACAGCCGGCCCGCTCCTGAGATCACCCGCGATGTCGGGCAGGGACCTCCAGGGGGCCGGTGACGGACAGCTCATCCTCCCAGACTTCAATGCCTCGCACTCCTGGAAGCCGGTCTCGGGTGAATACTGGATCGAGCCCGGCACGACGTTGCTGCGTGTAATCCTTGAGGAGCCGGAAGGCGACGCCGGAGAGTAGACCGATAGCAATCAGGTTCACGAGTGCCATGAATCCCATCGCTCCGTCGGCGAAGCTCCAGATGACGTCTGCCGAGACGAGCGCTCCCGCAAACACAGCGGCAAGGGCGAAGATCCGATAGCCGAGCAGTACACCGCGATGAGGTGTGATGAACTCCACGTTCGACTCGCCGTAGTAGTAATTGCCGAGAATCGAGCTGAACGCGAGAAGGAAGATGATCACGACCAGGAGGACGTTCGACCATGTGCCCAACGCCCCCGTGATCGCACCCTGCGTCAACCCGATCCCGCGTTCGGCGCTCGCGAGATCGGGCACCGAGACCAGGATGATGAACGCCGTGATAGAGCAGACCAGGAAGGTGTCGAAGTAGACGCCCAGCGTCTGCACCAGACCCTGTTTGACCGGGTGCGTCACAGCGGCGCTCGCCCCCGCGTTCGGAGCCGAGCCGAGACCCGCCTCATTCGAGAACATGCCTCGTTTCACGCCGGTGAGGATGATGTATCCCAATGCAGCTCCGACGATCTCGTTCGGCCCGAATGCCTGGGTGAAGATCGTGGCGAAGGTCACGGGGAGGCGATCGATGTGAATCACGACGATCACCAGACCGAGAAGGAGGTACAGCAGAGCCATGAGCGGCACGAGCGTCTGGGTCACCGAGGCGATCCGGCGAACCCCGCCGAAAACGACGAGCCCCATGAGCAGTGCCAGCGCTGCGCCGATCGCCCAGGGGAGCCACTCCGCGGTCTCCTCCCCGAAGCTGCCGGAGATGGTGGCCTGGATCGTGTTGGCCTGCAGCGAGCTGAACGCGATGGGGAAGCAGATGATGAGAATGACCGCGAATAACACTCCCATCCATCGGGCTCCCAGGCCTCGCTGGATGTAGTACGCCGGTCCACCGCGGAACCCGTCGCTGTCACGCGTCTTGTAGAGCTGAGCCAGGGATGATTCGACGAAGGCAGAGGCTGCACCGGCGAACGCCATCACCCACATCCAGAAGACGGCTCCGGGTCCGCCGACTGCGATCGCCGTCCCGACGCCGGCGATGTTGCCGACGCCCACCCTCGATGCCGCCGAGATCGTGAACGCCTGAAATGACGACACCGACTGGGGTGCGCCGTCCTCGGTGCGGGGGGTTTTGTCCTTCAGCGTGCGGAACATCTCCGGGATCAGACGGAATTGGACCACACCCGACCGCACCGTGAAGTACAGGCCGAGGGCGACGACCAGCGGGAGCACGATCCACGTCCACAGCTTGTCGCCCCAAGCCAACAGCCATTCGTTCACGACGTCCATTCGGACAGTATGACGACTGAAGAAGGGGTTTCACAATGTCCCGACTCGGCAGGTCGAGCAGAGACGGCCTACGCCGGCGCGGGTTCGCTCGGCGATGCACAGTCCTGGTTCGTGAACTCGACCGCGTCCGCGACCACGTCGCGCGGGCGGCCGGTGCGCTCGAGGATCAGCAGCTGCCGAACCGAACCGGTGCCGTCGCCGAGGATGGATTCCACCGCCCCGACCACACGCGCCAGATCCCCGCTCGCCGCCAGCGCGGGCTCCACGTGAGCGAGCAGCGCCTCCACCGCGACCCGCGCCTCCCACTGCTCGCCGAGCAGGGGGTTCACCAGGGTCGCGCCCACGCCGAAGCGGCTCGCCGACCACATCGCCAGACGGAGGACCGCCGTCTGCACCGGATCCGGAGCGACCCCGTTGCGCCACTCCTGCGCGGCCGTGTCGACCAGTGCGCGCACGAGCCCCGCGATCGCCACGGCATGCTCGGGATCCATGCAGACGTCGGCCACCCGCACCTCGATCGTCGGGTAGTGGTCGCACAGCCGCGCGTCGAAGTAGACCATGCCCCGATCCAGCAGCACCCCGGAGGCGATCATCGACTCGACCTTTGAGGAAACAGC
>JAPSIU010000076.1 GCA_031178565.1 Leucobacter sp.
GGGCGGGCTCGGTCACGCAGACCGCCCAGGGGGCGCCCGCCTTGCTCGTGCGGCTGAACCAGGTGGGCAGCACGCCCTCGCGCCCGAGCGAGAAGAAGTATCGCGCGACCGCGTTGTGGAACGACTGGAGCGCCGCGAAGAGGCTCGTGAGGAACAGCAGCGTCATGACGTCGGCGAAGATGACGCTCGTCTGCTCGGTCATGAACACGAACATGAGGTCGGGCCCGAACTTCTGCGAGGAGGCGACGATCTGCGAGGGGCCGATGCCGACCGAGAAGGCCCACGCGCTGAACGCGTAGAAGAGGCCGATGATCGCGACCGCCGCGTACGTCGCCCTCGGCACGGTGCGCTTCGGATCCTTCGCCTCCTCGCCGTAGATGGCGGCTCCCTCGAAGCCCATGAAGGCGGCGACGCCGAAGACCAGGATGATGCCGAGCGCCGGTCCGAACAGGGCGGTCGGGTTCAGGGTCGCCGTGGACACGCCCTCCGGCGCGACGGCGAGCGAGATCACGTCGAACACGATGACGACGAGGAACTCGAGGCCCACGAGCACACCGAGCACCTTGGCGGAGAGATCCACGCGGTTGACGCCGAGCACGCCCACGACGACGATGCAGAGCAGGATCCCGACCCACCACGGCGAGGCGAACCCGAACTTCGCCTCGAGGAACATCGACAGCTGGAACCCGAAGAGGCCGTAGATGCCGACCTGCATCGCGTTGTAGGAGACGAGGGCCACGAGCGAGGCGCCGACGCCGAGCGGGCGACCGAGCCCCTGGGCGATGTAGGCGTAGAAGGCTCCAGCGTTGGTGATGTACCGGCTCATCGCGGTGTAGCCCACGGCGAAGACGGTGAGGATGACCGCGATCAGCAGGAATCCCAGCGGGACGCCGAGCGAGCCGGTCACGGCGAACGACGTGGTCACTCCGCCCGCGACCACGGTGAGCGGGGCGGACGCCGCGATGATCATGAAGGTGATCGCGGGGACGCCGAGCGTGCGTCGGCTGAGACCGGGATCGTGCGCCTCCGGCGCGGTCGGTGCACTCATACGTGAGGATCCTTTCGGTGATGGCAGCGGTGCCATGCTCGCCGTCTTCGGTCGTGAAGGCGAATGCGGATCGATTCTAACCCAATGCTTTCCAAATGGATAGCGCCTTGTGGGTACCTCGGCTGCGCCCGCCCCGCGCCCGTCCCGGGCCCGTTCCGCGCTCAGGAGTCGGCGAAGGCCGCGCGCACCTCCTCGTGGGGGAGCGCGAAGCTCGTGTGCCCGTCGCGGCCGACCGTGTCTCTCGCGGCGACCAGGGAGTTCAGCACTGCCTCCTCAGTGGCCTCGACCACGGCCGCGTAGAACGGATCGATGCGGCCCCAGGCGATGTGCGAGAGCGACTCGACGGCGGATCCCGTGCCCGCCATGCGAGACCCGAGCGCCCCCTCGTTCGCCGTGGAGAACGCGAGGAAGATATCGCCGGAGAAGTGGCTGCCCGTGGTTCCAGTGCGGGCCAGACCGAGTGGGACGCGGCGGGCGAGCGCGCGGCACTGGTCCGGCAGCAGCGGTGCGTCGGTCGCCACGACGACGATCACACTCCCGGCGCCCGGCACCGCCCGAGCGCCCGCTCCCGCCTCCTGCGCGAACCAGTCGCTCGTCTCCATCGGATTCGGGGCCTGCGACACCCGCCCGAGCGGCCGTCCGGCGACGCGGAGCTCGGCGCGCGATCCGAAGTTCGCCTGCAGCAGCACCCCCACGGTCCAGGTCTCATCGCCGAGGCGCACCGTGCGCGAAGCGGTCCCGGTCCCGCCCTTGAAGCCGTAGCAGTTCATGCCAGTGCCGCCCCCGACGTTGCCCTCGGCGACCGGCCCGCTCGCGGCCGCGTCGAGCGCCGACACCGCGTGCCGCGGCTGGACGGTGTCCGCGTTGATCGAGTTGAGATACCCGTCCCAGGTCTCGCCGACCACCGGGAGCATCCACGCGGCGGCGGAGGAGGGGTGGTGCTCGGCCATCCACCGGTCGATCCCGCTGTGCACCGCACCCACGGCGTGGGAGTTCGTGATCGCGATGGGCGCCTGCAGCTGCCCGGACTCCTCGATCCAGCTGCGGCCCGTGAGCTCGCCGTTGCCGTTCAGGACGGCGACGCCCGCCGCGCAGGGCGAGCCGGCCTTCGCCCGGCCGCGGGGGAGGATCGCCGTGACGCCCGTGCGCGCCACCGCCGGCGCATCCTCGACGAGGGTGGTGAAGCCGATCTCGAGTCCGGGGACGTCGGTGATCGCGTTCCAGGGTCCCGGCTCGCCGTCGAACGGGACCCCGAGGCCTCGCGCCCGGACGCCGGTGCCGCTGCCCGAGGCAGAATCGGCGATCGGATCTTCCGCCAACGAATCATTGAACATTGTTTAATCCTCTCCTCTGTGGTTATATTACAGCGCATAGCAGAGCGGTCATGCATTCTGATCACTGTTCGGGATTCCGAGCCGCTTCCCCGAGACGAAGGAGTCGAGATGTCCGCGCCACCCGCTGCCCGCCCCGCCGCTCAGGATACGGCGCTCGCCGCCGGCCGCCTCGGCACCTGGGACATCGTGTTCTTCGTCGTGTCGGCCGCCGCCCCCCTGACCGTGATCCTGAGCGGAGCCGTCACCTCGTTCCGCATGGGCGGGATCGGAGCGCCCGGCGCGATCCTGTTCTGCGCGGTCGTGCTCATCCTCTTCGCGCTCGGCTTCACCGCGATGTCGAAGAGCGTGCGCAACGCCGGAGCGTTCTACGCGTACGTCTCCCGCGGACTCGGCAAGCCCCTCGGCCTCGGCGTCTCCTCGGTCACGGTCTTCGCGTACGTCGCGCTCGTCATCTCGTTCTACGGGTTCATCGGCTTCTTCGCGCAGTTCACCTTCGCGGAGCTGTTCGGGATCGACCTGCCGTGGGGAGTCTGGTCGCTCCTCGCCGTAGCGCTCGTCGCGTTCCTCGGCTACCGCAAGATCGACGTCGGCGCGCGGGTGCTCGGGGTGCTGCTCACGCTCGAGGTCGCGATCCTGCTGGTCTTCGCCCTCGCGGCGATCATCGACGGCGGTCCGGAGCCCTGGAGCCTCGCCGCCTTCGACCCGCAGAACGTCTTCTTCGCTCCCGCCGCGGGCACGCTCTTCATCATCGGCTTCGGCGCCTATCTCGGTTTCGAGAGCACGGCCATATACGCCGAGGAAGCGAAACGGCCCGAGCGTACGATCCCGCGCGCGACCATCATCGCGATCGCCTTCCTCGGCGTGTTCTACGCCTTCACCTTCTGGATCCTCACGGTCGCGTTCGGAGTCGACGGCGTCATCGAGATGGCGCGCAGCGACGCCTTCGAGACGATGGTCATCGCGGGGACGGAGGATCTCGCGGGCGCCTGGGCGGCCTTCGCGATGAAGATCCTCATCGTGACGAGCTTCTTCGCGTGCGTGCTCGCGTTCCACAACGCCTGCACCCGCTATCTCTTCTCGCTCGGACGAGAGGGGCTGCTGCCCCGCGCGCTCGGTCGCACGAGCGCCGCCAGCCGGTCTCCCGCGGTCGCGAGCCTCACCCTCAGCGCCTTCTGCGGGGCGGGCGTGATCATCGCGATCCTCGTGAACGCGGACCCCTTCCTCGGGCTCGCGCTGTGGACCTACGCGACCGGCGTGCAGGGGCTCGTGTTCGCGCAGGCGGTGACCGCCGTCGCGGTGGTCTGGTACTTCGTGAAGGACCGACGCGGGCACAGCGTGTGGCGGGTCGCGGTCGCGCCGGTGATCGGGGCGCTCGGTCTCATCGCCGGCTTCATCCTCATCGTCACGAACTTCGAGGTCGTGACCGGGCTGTCGGGACCCGTCAATCAGCTCCTCCTGCTCCCGACGCCCATCCTGTTCATCTCCGGTATCGTCGTCGGTCTCGTGCTCAGGGCGCGCAGGCCCGAATACTACGCCGGTCTCACCGAGTCCGTGCGGGTGGTGACGGAATAGGCTGGAGCCCATGAACGCCACCGCACGGCGACGACTGGAGCGCCGGGACGAGATCATCCGGGCGTTCTGGCGCGTCGCCCGGTCTCGGCCGCGGCGTTCCGTCAACGTGCGCTCCGTGGCAGCGGAGGCCGCCATGAGCCCCGCGAACATCCTGCACTACTTCTCGAGCCTCGACGAGTTGCAGATGACCGCGATCGCGGGTGCGATGGAGGAGTTCGGCGAGCGGCGGCAGCGGATCCTCGATCGCCCCGAGAGCGCGACCGAGCGGATCCTCGCGATGATCCAGGCCGGCGTGCCCGATCGGATCAGCGACGAGCTGCGGCACGTGTACGAGAGCGTCGCGATCCTCGCCGAGCACCCCGAGTACCTGCCGGCCCACCGAGCGCTCACCGAGCGTCAGGTGATGCTCTACCGCACGCTCATCGAGATCGGCGCGGGCACGGGGGAGTTCCGGCTCGCCTCGCCGCCCGGGATGATCGCGCGCAACCTCGTCGCGCTCGAGGACGCCTACGATCTCTACCCCCTGGTCGGGGATCGCACCCCGCGGGAGGAGTGCCGCGCGGCCGTGCGCAGTTACGCCGAGCTCGCGCTCGGGATCTCGTTCGGGGCGCCCGGAGACGAGAGGGGCCGGAGCGCGTGATGCGCCCCGGCCCCGATCCCGCCGTTCCCCGCCGTCGCGCGGGGTGACGTGCCGCTCTACAGGGTGTTGCCGAGCTTGAAGCCCTTCTCGCCCTCGTCGTCGCGGGTGTACGAGAACCCGTCGGCGCCGATGGTCACGGCCATCTCCGAGTTGTCGGTGCGGGCCACGACCGGCTGGGGGTTGCCGTCGAGGTCGAGCACCAGCGAGGCCTCGGTGTACCACGAGGGCACGACCGGGTTGCCCCACCAGTCGCGGCGCTGGTTGTCGTGCACGTCCCACGTGACGACCGGGTTGTCGGGGTCGCCCGTGTAGTAGTCCTGCGTGTAGATCTCGACGCGGTGGCCGTCGGGATCGAGGAGGTACAGGTAGAACGCGTTCGACACGCCGTGGCGGCCGGGGCCGCGCTCGATCCGGTCCGACATGCGCAGCGCGCCCAGCTTGTCGCAGATCGCGAGAATGTTGTGCTTCTCGTGGGTGGCGAAGCAGACGTGGTGCATGCGCGGCCCGTCGCCGCCGGTCATGGCGGTGTCGTGCACCGTCGGCTTGCGCCGCATCCACGCCGCGTAGACCGTGCCCTCCTCGTCCTGGATGTCCTCGGTGACGCGGAATCCGAGGTTCTGCATGAACCCCACGGCGCGCGGGACGTCGGGCGTGACCTGGTTGAAGTGGTCGAGGCGCACGAGCTCGCCTGGGACGTGCAGGTCGTAGCGCCACGACATCCGCTCGGTGTGCTCGGTCTGGTGGAAGAACTCGTACGGGAAGCCGAGCGGATCGACCACGCGCACCGAGTCGCCGATGCCCGTCACGAAGCCGTTCGGGTTGCGGCGCACCTCGCAGCCGAGCTCCTCGTAGAAGGCGACCGCCTTGTCGAGATCCTCGGGGGTGCGCACGCGGTACGAGAACGCGGCGACGGCGGCGACCGGGCCCTTGCGCAGCACGAGGTTGTGGTGGATGAACTCCTCCGTCGAGCGGAGGTAGACGGCCTCATCGTCCTCGGTGGTCACGTACAGGCCGAGCACGTCCACGTAGAACGCCCGCGAGGCCGCGAGGTCGGTGACCACGAGCTCCATGTAGGCGCAGCGCAGGATGTCCGGCGCCTCGGCGGTCGGCGTCGGGATGGGGTTGTCGGGGTGGATCGGAGCCTCTTCGGTGACCCAGAATCCCGAAGAGGTCTTATCGCTTTCGTTGAGTTTTGCCATGATGCTGCTTCCTTGCGAGTGGGGGCGCTTATTTGGTGCCGGCGCCGAACTTCGGGCTGTGGGCCTCGTTCAGGGTGATGTGCACGGCCTGCTGATCGGTGTAGAAGTCGATCGAGCGGTAACCGCCCTCGTGACCGAGCCCGGAGGCCTTGACGCCGCCGAACGGCGTGCGCAGGTCGCGGACGTTGTTCGAGTTCAGCCACACCATGCCCGCCTCGACCGACTGCGCGAAGTTGTGGGCGCGCTTGAGGTTCGAGGTCCAGATGTAGGCCGCGAGGCCGTACTTGGTGTTGTTCGCGAGCTCGAGCGCCTCCTCGTCGGTGTCGAACGGGGTGATCGCGACGACCGGCCCGAAGATCTCCTCCTGGAAGATGCGGGCGTCGGGCTTGACGTCGGCGAACACGGTCGGGGCGACGTAGTTGCCGGTCGGGAAGCCCTCGGGGCGGCCGCCGCCGGCGACGAGGCGGCCCTCGCCCTTGCCGATCTCGACGTAGCTCATGACCTTCTCGTAGTGCTCGGGGTGCACGAGCGCGCCGACCTCGGTGGCCGGATCCGAGGGCAGACCCACGACCACGTTCTTCGCGCGCTCCGCGTAGCGCTCCACGAACTCGTCGTAGACGTCGCGCTGCACGAGGATGCGCGAGCCCGCGGTGCAGCGCTCGCCGTTCAGGCTGAACACGCCGAACACGGTCGCGTCGAGCGCGGCCTCGAGATCCGCGTCCGCGAAGACGACCGCGGGGCTCTTGCCGCCGAGCTCCATCGAGAGGCCCTTGAGGTAGGGCGCCGCGTTGCCGAAGATGATCTGGCCGGTGCGGCTCTCGCCGGTGAACGAGATGAGCGGCACGTCGGGGTGCTTCACGAGGGCGTCGCCCGCCGACTCGCCGAAGCCGCCGACCAGGTTGAAGACGCCGTCGGGCACGCCGGCCTCGCGGAAGATCTCGCCCCACAGCGAGGCCGACAGCGGGGTGAACTCGGCCGGCTTCAGCACGACCGTGTTGCCGGTGGCGAGGGCGGGGCCGAGCTTCCACGACTCGAGCATGAAGGGCGTGTTCCACGGCGTGATGAGACCCGCGACGCCGATCGGCTTGCGGTTCACGTAGTTGACCTGGCGGCCGGGCACCTTGAAGGTGTCGTCGTGCTGCGCGACGATCAGGTCCGCGAAGAAGCGGAAGTTCTCGGCGGCGCGGCGGGCCTGGCCCTTGGCCTGCGTGATGGGGAGCCCGGAGTCGAAGCTCTCGAACTCCGCGAGCTGCTCGTCGCGCGACTCCACGATGTCGGCGACCTTGTGCAGGATGCGCGAGCGCTCGCGGGGGAGCATCTTGGGCCAGGGGCCCTCATCGAACGCGCGCTTCGCTGCGGCGACCGCGAGGTCGATGTCGGCCTGCTGGCCGGACGCGGCCATGATGTAGGTCTCGTTGGACACGGGGTCGAGAACCTCGAACTCCTCGCCTCCGACCGAGTCGACGTGCTTGCCGTCGATGAAGTGGCGGATCTTGTCGGGCAGCCCTGCGGGCTTCTGCTGGGTCATGCTTGCGCCTCCAGTGGGGGTGGGTGGTGGGTGGGGACTAGTTGGGACGGTGACGTGCTCAGGCCGCCGGTGCGGCCTGCTTGTGCTCGTCGGAGTAGGCGAGTACGGCATCGAGCGTCGCCGTGCGATGAGCTCGCGCGGTCGTCTCGATCTCGAGCGCCGGAGCGCGATCCTCGATGAGTCGCAGGATCTGCTCGTGCTCCTCGACGGACTCCTGCGCTCGACCGGGCACGAAGCTGAAGGACGAGTTGCGCAGCACCTTCATGCGGTTCCAGCCGCGGTGGACGAGGTCGAGGATGTGCGGGTTGGGACAGCTCTCGAAGAGCACGCTGTGGAACTCGAGGTTGAGTTCGGTGAAGCGCTGCGGGTCGAAGGCGCCGGCCAGCGACTCGCGCATCGTGCGGTTGATGGCCCGTGCCCGCCGGAGTTGGTCCTCGGTAATGCCGGGAGCGGCGAGGGCCGTCGCGGCTCCCTCGACCAGCGCGAGCGTCTGCATCGTGTGCAGGTACTCGGTCTCCTTGATCAGCGACACCTGCGCGCCGACGTTCCGCTCGAAGGTGACGAGCTGCTCGGCCTCCAGGCGCCGGATCGCCTCGCGCACCGGCACGACCGACATCCCGAGCTCGTTCGCGATGGAGGCGAGCACGAGGCGGTAGCCCGGAACGTACCGACCGCTGTCGATGCGATCCCGGATCAGGCGGTACGCGCGCTCCGACTTCGACTCGGCGGCCATGTCAGGACCGCGCCTTCCCGCCGGCGCGCTCCGCTTCGTACTTCGCGCGCCACTCGGCGTTCATGGGGAAGAGCCCGTCGACGGGCGCGCCGTTCGCGACCTGCTCGGCGACCCAGGCGTCGGCCTCCTCCTGAGCGGCCGCCTCGGCGGCGACCTCCTCGAGCAGGAACGGCGGGATCACGATCACGCCGTCTCGGTCGCCCATGATGATGTCGCCGGGCTGCACGGCGGCGCCGCCGCAGGCGACCGTCACGTCGACCTCCCACGGCACGTGGCGCCTGCCCAGCACGCTCGGGTGGGCGCCCTGCGAGAAGACGGGGATGTCGAACTCCTCGACGGCCGCGAAGTCGCGCACGCCGCCGTCGGTCACGATCCCGGCCGCGCCCCGCACCTGCGCGCGCAGCGCGAGCACGTCGCCGACGGTGCCGGTCGAGGGGATGCCCCGGGCCTCGACCACGAGCACCTCGCCCTCGTTCACGGTGTCGAAGGCGCGCTTCTGGGCGTTGAACCCGCCGCCGTGGGCCTTGAAGAGGTCCGGGCGGAACGGGATGAAGCGGAGCGTCTTGGCGGTGCCGAGGATCCGGTCGCCCTCGTGATTCGGGTGCACGCCGTCGATGAAGATGTCGACGTACCCCCGCTTGCGGAGCGCGGCCGAGACGGTCGCGACCGCGACTCCGTCGAGCTGCTCGCGGATCGCGTCGGTGAGGGGGCCTTCGTTCCCCTCGCCGGTTGAGCTCGTCGAAACCTCGAGGGGGGTGGCGCGCCCGGCGGCGACCGCGGCGGCGTGCTCCTCCTCGCTGCCCCACGCCTCGATGCGCTGCAGGTCGTCGACCTTCGGCTTGCTGCCGAAGTCGCCGAAGGGGGCCTCCCCCTGGGTGACGGTGGTGACGAGGCGGCCGGTGGTCGGGGCGCCGGGAGCGTTCGGAGCGTCGACCTCGACCTCGACCACGTCGCCCGGGAGCACGACCGACGATCCCGCGGGGGTGCCCGTGAGAATCACGTCGCCCGTCTCGAGCGTCATGTGCTGGGAGAGATCGGCGACGAGCTGGCCGAAGGGGAACTTGAGCGTGTCGCTCGTGTCGTCCTGCACGAGCTCGCCGTTCACCCAGGTGCGCACGCGCCAGGCGTCCTGTCCGATGCCCTCGGTCGAGATGGCCGCGGGGCCGATCGGGGTGAAGCCGTCGCCGCCCTTGTTGCGCACGTTGGAGCCCTTGTCGGCGGCGCGGAGATCGTAGAGGCCGAGGTCGTTGGCGGCGGTCACCTGCGCGACGTGCTTCCAGCCGTCTTCCGGGGAGACCCAGCGTGCGGGGGCGCCGATGACGAGCGCGATCTCGCCCTCGAAGGCCAGCAGCTCGGTGCCGGCGGGGCGCTCGATCGTGCCGCCCGTGGGAGCCAGCGACGAGGCCGGCTTGAAGAAGTATGAGGGGAACTCGGGAGTGCGGCCGCGCTGCGCGATCCGCGAGGGGTAGTTGAGGTGGACGGCAATGACTTTGCCGGGGGTGTCGATGCCCAACTGCTCGATTCCGTACGTCATGGCAACCTCGCTCACTCTTTGTATCTCATATCATATACGATCTGGGGTGGATGGGGAAGGGATGCGGGCGCGTCGTTCTCGGATCCCCCCGAGGCCTCGGCGTGTGACCCGCCGGCACCGATTCGACGAATGACGTACACGATCCCGGGATTCTGGGAGTCGTTCGTCGAATCGGTGCCGGGGGATCACGAGGGGTCCGCCTCCGCCTAGTAGCTCGCGCGGGGGCCGGTCTCCGACCCCTCGGAGATGAAGCGCCCGACGAGCGCCTCGGTCTGCCTGGCCAGGATCGCGACGTCGGCGCCGACGGCGACGAAGGTCGCGCCCGCCGCCGTGTATCGCTCGGCGTCGGCCGGTACGAAGGCGTTGACGCCCACGGGCTTGCCCGCCGCCGCGCCGGCCGCGATCGCGCGCAGCACCGCCTCGACGACGTCGGGGTGGTTCTGCTGGCCGAGGAGCCCCATGGAGGCCGCGAGATCGGCGGGGCCGACGAAGATCGCGTCGACGCCGTCCACGGCGAGGATCCGCTCGACATCCGCCACCGCCGCGGCCGACTCGATCTGCACGGTGAGGCTGATCGTCCCGCTCGCGCGACCGAGGTAGCCGTCGACGCGGTTCCAGCAGGCGGAGGAGATCGTGCGCGCCGTGCGCTACCCCGACGGCACGGCCGGCGGCGGCGTGCGGGGCGTCGGATCGGCGCTCGCGCGCTCCGCCCGCTG
>JAPSIU010000410.1 GCA_031178565.1 Leucobacter sp.
TCGGCGACCACGAGGACGCGGTCGCTGGCGGCCCAGGCGGTGCGGGTGAGGGCGTTGAGCGAGGGCGCGCAGTCGATGAGCACGAGATCGTACTCCGACTCCACCGACGCGAGCGCCTCCTCGAGCTTCCAGATGTCGCGAGCCGAGGGGTGCGGCCCGTCGAAGTTGATGGCCGAGGGGCTGCCGACGAGCAGATCGATGGTGCCGCCCTCGTGGTACCGGTTCCAGCCGCTGTGCGCGATCGCCTCGCGTACCGTCTTCTCCTTCGGACTCTCGAGCACGTCGGCGACGTTCGCGTACCCCTCGGGGTTCACGTCGAGGCCGGTCGAGACGTCCGACTGGGGGTCGAAGTCGACCACCAGGGTTCGAAGCCCGCGAGAGAACGCGGCCGAAGCCAGGCCGAGCGTGACGGTCGTCTTGCCGACGCCGCCCTTCAAGGAACTCACACTCAATACATGCACGCCGCAAGTTTAGTCGATTCCACTTCCGGATCGCCTGCGATATTCGCCGCGGGCGAGAAGATCGGGCCGAATGCGTGCCGCCGCCCGGGAAATTCGACGGGCCTCTCCCCGGCGCCCGCGGGAGCATGTATCTTGATCTCGAGAGAATCGACGGTCTGGGCAGCCGATGGAGACACGTACAGAGGGGTATTCCTGCATGTTCAGAAAGATCTTGGTTGCCAATCGCGGCGAGATCGCGATCCGCGCGTTCCGCGCGGCTCACGAGCTGGGTGCGTCGACGGTGGCGGTGTTCCCGTACGAGGACCGCAACTCGCTGCACCGCCTGAAGGCCGATGAGGCGTATCTGATCGGCGAGGAGGGGCATCCGGTCCGGGCGTATCTGGACGTGGGTGAGATCGTGCGGGTGGCGCGGGAGTCGGGGTGCGACGCGATCTATCCCGGGTACGGCTTCCTGTCGGAGAACCCCGAGCTCGCCGCGGCCGCGGCGGCCGCGGGCATCACGTTCATCGGTCCGGGCCGCGAGGCGCTGGAGATGGCGGGGAACAAGGTCGCAGCGAAGGAGCACGCGATCAGGGCGGGTGTGCCGGTGCTGCGGTCGACGCCGCCGTCGACGGATATCGAGGCGCTCGTGGCCGGGGCCGCGGAGATCGGGTTCCCGGTGTTCGCGAAGGCGGTCGCCGGGGGCGGCGGGCGCGGGATGCGGCGGGTGGAGCGCGAGGCGGATCTGCGCGAGGCGCTCGCCGCGGCGATGCGCGAGGCGGAGTCGGCGTTCGGCGATCCGACGATGTTCATCGAGCAGGCCGTGCTCCGCCCGCGCCACATCGAGGTGCAGGTGCTGGCCGACAGGACGGGCGAGGCGGTGCATCTCTTCGAGCGGGACTGCTCGGTGCAGCGACGCCACCAGAAGGTGGTGGAGATCGCTCCGGCCCCGAATCTCGACCCGGAGCTCCGCGACGCGCTGACGCGCGACGCGATCGCGTTCGCGAAGTCGATCGGCTACGAGAACGCAGGGACGGTGGAGTTCCTGCTGGACACGGAGGGGGAGCGCGCGGGGCAGCACGTCTTCATCGAGATGAACCCCCGCATCCAGGTGGAGCACACGGTCACCGAGGAGGTCACCGACGTCGACCTCGTGCGGGCGCAGATGCGGATCGCCGCGGGCGAGACGCTGGAGGAGCTCGAGCTGCGCCAGGAGCAGATCGAGCTGCGCGGGGCGGCGCTGCAGTGCCGGATCACGACCGAGGATCCGGCGAACGGCTTCCGGCCGGACCTCGGGCGGATCACGGGGTACCGCTCGCCGGGCGGCGGCGGCGTGCGCCTGGACGGCGGCACGATCAACGCGGGAGCGCAGATCAGCCCGCACTTCGACTCCATGCTCGCGAAGCTCACGTGTCGCGGGCGCAGCTTCGAGGACGCGGTGGTCCGTGCGAGGCGGGCGCTCGCGGAGTTCCGCATCCGCGGCGTCTCGACGAACATCCCGTTCCTGCAGGCGGTGCTCGCGGATCCCGACTTCCAGGCGGGCGACGTGTCGACCTCGTTCATCGAGGAGCGGCCGGAGCTGCTGCGGATGAACAAGCCGAAGGACCGCGCGACGAGGCTGCTGCAGCACGTCGCGAACGTCACGGTGAACCAGCCCAACGGTCCGCGGCCGGCGGGAGCGGATCCCGCCGCCAAGCTGCCCGCGATCGACCCCTCCGGCACCGCACCCGTCGGAGCCCGTGAGCGGCTCGTGGAGCTGGGTCCCGAGGGGTTCGCGGCCGCGCTCAGAGCGCAGACCGCCCTCGCGGTGACGGAGACGACGTTCCGCGACGCCCACCAGTCGCTGCTCGCGACCCGGGTGCGATCGAAGGACCTCATCCGGGTGGCTCCCTACGTGGCGCGGCTGACGCCTCAGCTGCTCTCGGTCGAGGCGTGGGGCGGCGCGACGTACGACGTCGCGCTCCGCTTCCTGGGGGAGGACCCGTGGGAGCGGCTCGCCGGCCTGCGGGAAGCGCTGCCGAACATCCCGATCCAGATGCTGCTGCGCGGCCAGAACCCGGTGGGCTACACCCCCTACCCCTCGAAGGTCGCGCAGGCGTTCGTGAAGGAGGCGGCGGAGACGGGCGTCG
>JAPSIU010000411.1 GCA_031178565.1 Leucobacter sp.
GCTCATGGACGGTGAGACCGTCACGGCGAACTCGCCGGAGAACGTCGAGGCGCTCGAGTACGTGCAGGGCCTCCTCGAGTCCGGTGCGCTCAAGTGGCCTGCCGACCTCGGCGCCGGGTGGGGTGGCGAGGCCTTCGGTCAGGGCACGGCCGCGATGGTCATCGAGGGTCCCTGGATCCGCGGCGCGCTCGAGAACGACTTCCCGGACGTCGAGTTCCAGGTCGCCGAGCTGCCCGCCGGCCCCGCCGGCCAGGGCACGTTCACGTTCTCGAACTGCTGGGGCATCCCCGAGGGCCAGGAGACCGCCGAGACCGCGCAGGAGCTCGTCGCGTTCTTGACGAGCGAGGAGCAGCAGCTCGCGTTCGCCGACGCGTTCGGCGTCATCCCCTCGACCGAGTCGGGCGCGGCGGCCTACGCCGAGGCCTACCCGGAGAACGCCGCCTTCGTCGCCGGTGCTGACTACGCCGTGAGCCCCGTGGCCTTCTCGGGCGCGGCGGACGTCGTGTCGGAGTTCAACAACGCGATCACGACCCTGCAGGGCGCCGACCCGCAGGCAGTGCTCGACGAGGTGCAGTCGCAGCTCGAGGCCGCGTTCGAGGCCTCGCAGGGCTGATGAGCACCGTCGCCACCGCTCCCGCGCCGCGCAAGCGGCGCGGGAGCGCGCGCGGCGGCGAGGCGATGGCGGGCTGGCTCTTCACGCTGCCCGCGCTCGTCATCATCGGGGTCTTCCTGATCGCGCCGATCGCCCTCGCGCTCTGGGTCTCGTTCACCGACTGGAACGGCCGCAACTCGCCGCTGTTCAACGACAGCGTCGACGTCGTCGGGCTCGCGAACTACGCCGCGATCACGACCGACGATTCGCTCACGCGCGAGCTGTTCGGCCGCTCCATCCGCAACAACGCGTACTACGTGCTCTTCGTCGTGCCGCTGCAGACGGCCCTCGCGCTCTTCCTCGCGGTGCAGGTCAACCGGCGGCTGCTCAAGGCGAAGAGCTTCTTCCGCACCGCCTTCTACTTCCCCTCGGTCACGTCGTCGATCGCGATCACGGGCGTGTTCCTGTTCCTCTTCTCCGCGACGGGCGTCGTGAACCGGCTGCTCGCCATCCTGAGCGTCGAGGGGCCCAACTGGTTCGCCGATCCGCGCGGCATCCTGCACATCCTGCTCGGCTCGCCGCCGGCCGGCTGGGACGCGCCGGGCTTCCTCGGGGTGAGCGCGTGGGAGTGGATCGCCGGCCCTTCGATCGCGCAGTGCGTGCTCATCCTGCTCGCGGTCTTCACGACCTCCGGCACCTTCATGCTGCTCTTCCTCGCGGGCTTGCAGAACGTCGGCGCGGAGGTCGGTGAAGCCGCGGTGATGGACGGAGCCGGACCCATCCGCACGTTCTTCTCCGTCACGCTCCCGATGCTGAAGCCGACGCTCTTCACCGTGCTCACGCTCGGCCTCATCGGCACGTGGCAGGTCTTCGACCAGGTCTACCTCACGCGCGGCACGCCGGCGGCGCCGACGCTCACGAGCCCCGCGTACCTCGCCTTCAACCAGGCGTTCGAGAACAACGAGCCCGGGATCGCCGCAGCGATCGCCTTCGTGCTCTTCGTCATCATCATCGTCATGACGCTCATCCAGCGCTGGGTGCTCGCCGATCGCGACCCCGACGGGATGGGTCGTCCTCGCCAGCGGAAGCGCCGCCGGGCCGGTGACGAGGGCACGCTCGCCGAGGGCGCCGTGCGCGTGCAGGCGGGACCCACCGGGAGCACTGGAGGACTGCCGTGAAGCAGCGCGTGACCGGCGGCCTCGTGGCCGGCTACCTCCTGCTCGTCATCCTGGCGCTCGTCTACATCTATCCGTTCGTCATCGCGATCGCCAGCTCGTTCAAGACGGACGCCGAAGCGAACGCCGACCCGATGGCGCTCATCCCCGAGACGTTCACCTTCGCCGCCTACGAGCGCCTCTTCACGGGCACCGACCTGCCGCTGTGGGCCGCGAACTCGGCGGTCATCACGATCGTCGTGACGGTCTTCCGGGTGTTCTTCGACTCGCTCGCCGGCTACGCGCTCTCGCGCTTGCGGTTCAAGGGCCGCGATGCGATCTTCGCGCTGTTCATCGCGGTGCTCGCGGTGCCCTCGGTGGTGCTGATGATCCCGCGCTTCCTCGTGATCAAGGAGCTGGGGCTCTACGACACCTACGGCGGCATGGTGATCCCGCTGCTCGCCGACGCCGCGGGCATCTTCATCATGAAGCAGTTCTTCGACTCGATCCCGGCATCGATCGAGGAGGCGGCGCGCATCGACGGCGCCGGCGTCTTCCGCACCTTCTGGTCGGTCACGCTGCCGATGGCGTCACCGGCGCTCATCACCCTCACGATCCTGTCGTTCCAGGGGTCGTGGAACGAGTTCGCGCACTTCGTGATCTCGCGCCAGAGCCCGGAGCTGCACACGCTCACGACGGGGGTCGGCTCGCTCGTCTCCGGCCAGCTCGGCTCCGGCACGCAGTTCCCGCTCAAGCTCGCGGCAGCCGTGCTCATGACGATCCCGGTCGCGATCGTGTTCTTCATCTTCCAGC
>JAPSIU010000412.1 GCA_031178565.1 Leucobacter sp.
CCCCGCTGCACGCGCTCCGCGGCGGAGGAGGCCATGTTGTCGCGCAGGTAGTCGAAGCCGAACTCGTTGTTGGTGCCGTACGTGATGTCGGCGTTGTACTGCTCGCGGCGCGTGGCGGGATCCTGGCCGGAGACGATGCAGCCGGTCGTCATTCCGAGGGCGCGGAACACCCGGCCCATGAGGTCGCTCTGGTAGCTCGCGAGGTAGTCGTTGACGGTGACGATGTGCACGCCCTTGCCCGCGAGCGCGTTGAGATACGCCGGCAGTGTCGCGACGAGCGTCTTGCCCTCACCGGTCTTCATCTCGGAGATGTTGCCGAGGTGCAGATTCGCGCCGCCCATCACCTGGACGTCGAACGGGCGCAGGCCGATCGTGCGCTTCGCGGCCTCGCGCACCGCTGCGAAGGCCTCGGGCAGCAGGTCGTCGAGGCTCTCGCCCTTCTCGAGGCGCTCGCGGAACTCGGCGGTCTCCCCGCGCAGCTCCTCATCGCTGAGCTCAGCGAAGGAGTCCTCGAGCTCTGCGACGAGCTTCGCCATCCGCTCGAGCTTCTTCAGGGTGCGACCCTCGCCGACGCGAAGGAGCTTTTCGAGAACTGTCGCCACGTTGTCTCTCCTGTACGGTTCTGCACGGTGGGCCGCTCGCCCGGAGTGGTCACCGCCGTTGCCAAATTGTGACAACGCCCCAGCTTAGCAAGTCCGGACTCGGCTTCCCCTGTGGAGATGCCAGGATGGATGGATCGGACCATCGGGAGGATCGCATGCCGCAACACGCGAACGACGTGCTGGTGATCCTCCCCACCTATGACGAGCGCGCGACGCTGCCGACGGTCGTCGCGGACGTGCTCCAGCACGTGCCGGAGGCGCACGTGCTCATCGTCGACGACGGCAGTCCCGACGGAACCGGCCGGGTCGCCGACGCCCTCGCCCGGGACGACGGCCGGATTCGTGTCGTGCATCGGGGCGGCAAGCTCGGCCTCGGCACGGCCTACGTGCGCGGCTTCCGCCTGGCGCTCGCGGAGGGCTACCGCTTCGCGGTCGAGATGGACGCCGACGGCTCCCACCTCGCCGAGGAGCTGCCGCTGCTCCTCGAAGCGGCGCGCAGGGGATCCGGTCTCGTGATCGGAGCGAGGTGGATCCCCGGCGGGCGCATCGTGAACTGGCCTCGCTACCGACGGTGGGTATCGCGCTCGGGCACCGCCGTGGCCCGGATCGCCCTGCACTCGGAGCTGCGGGATCTGACGAGCGGCTTCCGCGTGCTCGACGCGGCCTGGCTCGAGCGGCTCGACCTCGACGCGGTCGACTCGCAGGGATACGGGTTCCAGGTCGAGACGGCGTGGACGCTCGAGCGCCTCGGATGTCCCGTCGCCGAGGTGCCCATCACGTTCGTCGAGCGCGTCGACGGCCGCTCGAAGATGTCGCTCGGGATCGTGTTCGAGGCGCTCTGGAACGTGCTCCGCTGGGGCTGGCGGCTGCGCTTCGGACGGGGAGCGGCGGAGTCTCGGCGCGAGGGGTCGATCCCCCGAGCAGGCCGAGCGGGCGGAGCCGGCGGAGGATCAGGCGCGCAGGCTCTCGGGAGATTCCCCGCCCTCGGAGAAGCTCGGACGCTTCCCGATGATCCTGCCGATCAGCAGGATCAGTCCGACGATGACGAGGCCCACCGCGAGGCCCGCCAGGGCTGAGACGAGCGTGTCGCCGAGCCAGACGACGACGCCTCCGAGCGGCGCGAGCGCGTGCTCCACCCTGTGGAGGAGATCCGCCGTGAACGGCACTCCGACCTCTCCGAGGTTCGCGAGCACGAGGTGCCCGCCGACCCAGAGCATGGCGACGGTGCCGACGACGCTGATCATGCGGAACACGGCCGGCATCGACCTCACGATGCGGGTGCCCGTGTGCCGGATCCGCCGGTCGGGGTTCTTCGCCATGGCGAGCCCGATGTCGTCGATCTTCACGAGCAGCGCGACCGCTCCGTAGACGAGGCCGGTCATCACGATCGCGATGACGGCGAGCACCGCGAAGGTGCTCCAGACGCCCATCCCGGGATCGAGGTTCGAGAGCGAGATGAGCATGATCTCGGCGGAGAGGATCAGATCCGTGCGCACGGCGCCGAGAACGAGACGACGCTCGTCGCGCGTCGCCGTCTCCCCGTGTCCGTGCCCGAGTCCGAACCACTCGAGGACCTTCTCGGCGCCCTCGAAGCAGAGATAGGTCCCGCCGACGATGAGGAGGTACGGCAGCACCCACGGGGCGAACGCGGTCAGCAGCAGCGCGAGCGGGATGATGACGACGAACTTGTTCGCGATCGACCCGAGCGCGATCTTGCCGACGACCGGCAGCTCGCGCGCCGGCGTGATGCCCTGCACGTACTGCGGGGTCACCGCGGCGTCGTCGATGACGACACCGGCCGATTTCGAGGAGGCCTTCAGCGCCGCCGTGAGAATGTCGTCTACGACGGCGAGCAGTCCTACTGACATGGCGTCCTCCTGGTTGTCTCGACAAGCAACCCTATCGGGTGCCCGGACCATCGGGTACGCAGAGAGGCGCCCCCGCTTCTCGTCG
>JAPSIU010000077.1 GCA_031178565.1 Leucobacter sp.
CCACACGGGAGTGGTTCCTTGGTGCCTTCTCCGAGCCAACCCCCGCCCAGCAAGGTGCCTGGAGCGCCATTTCCTCCGGCTCGCACGCCCTGGTGGTCGCTCCCACCGGTTCGGGCTCACGATCGATGGCGTCGGGCGCAGCCGGTCGGTGAGATCCGTGCCGCCCTCGCGCACCTGCCGCAGCACGTCCCTGTCGCGGACGACGCCGAGCAGCTTGCGCCCGGCGGTGGTCACGAAGCAGGCCGAGGTCTGCAGGTCCCGCATCGTCCTGAGCGCGGTCCTCGGACCCGCCGACGCGAAGACGACCGCGTGCGGGGGCTCCATCACGTCGCCCGCCGTGAGCACGCGCGCACGGTCGACGTCCTGCACGAACTGCGCGACGTAGTCGTTCGCCGGATCTGTGAGGATGTCGTTGGGCGTGCCGACCTGCACGACGCGGCCGTCCCGCATCACGGCGATCCGGTCCCCGAGGAACATGGCCTCGTTGAGGTCGTGCGTGATGAAGACGATCGTCTTGCCAAGCTCCTGCTGCAGCTCGACGAGCTGCTCCTGCATCTCGCGACGGATGAGCGGGTCGAGGGCCGAGAACGGCTCGTCCATCAGGAGGATGTCGGTGTCGGCCGCGAGGGCGCGGGCGATGCCGACGCGCTGCTGCATCCCGCCGGAGAGCTCGTCCGGAAAGCTCTCCTCCCAGCCCGCGAGACCGACGCGGCCGAGCCAGTACTGGGCCTTGCGCCGCCGTTCGGCCGGCTGGACGCCCTGCAGCTCGAGGCCGTAGGAGACGTTCTCGAGCACGGTGCGGTGGGGGAGCAGCGCGAAGTGCTGGAACACCATGGACATGTGGTCGCGCCGCAGCGCGCGCAGATCCGTCTCGGCGAGGCCGACGATCTCGGATCCGAGCACCTTGATCGAGCCGTCGGTGGTCGGGTTGAGCCCGTTGAGCATGCGGATCAGCGTCGACTTGCCGGAGCCGCTCAGCCCCATCACGACGAAGATCTCTCCGGGGCGCACCTCGAAGCTCGCGTCGATGACCGCGGCGGTGCCCATCCCGCGCAGCTCGTCGCGGGAGGCTCCCGCGCGCAGGCGCTTCACCACCTCCCGGGGGCGCCTGCCGAAGACCTTGAACGCTCCCCGCACGTCGATCGCGGGAACGGCGCGCGCTTCGGGAGCCGTCGTGCTCACCGTCCCGGTCTGTTCAGTTGTCTGATTCACTACTCACTCCTCAGCGGCGACGCCGCGATACGGACACACCGGATGCACACGTGCGAGGACCCATCTCCAGGCACGCGTCGAACCCGGTGGCCTCTCACAAGGCCGGATTTTGTATTGCGGGGCGGAAACTCCTAGCCGGCCCGGCAGGCGATCTCGGGTCGCAATGTTCTGCGAACAGCCTGCTCGGGATGGCGAATGAAAGCGGGTGACCGCGCTCAACGCTGTTCATGACGCTAACAACGTCGCGACGGCGTTTGCAACGTGAACGAGTGCCGCAGCCGCCGGGTAGCCGCTCTCAACCTCGCCGCCATCAGGGGTTTCAAGCATTCTTCATCGTTATACAGGCGTTATCTAACGTCCTCCGACGGCGCGGCGGACCCCGAAGCCCGTCGTGCGTTAGACTCTTCGGAGCGACTGCGATCCGGCCATCACCGGGGAGTCCCCGGAAGAACGGAACGGTGGGAGCGAGCTCTCGCCGGGCTCAGTAGAACCGGGCGGGTACGGCCCGTCACAGCCGAATGAAGGGGCTCGATCCTCGAGCGGAGGCGTGCGGGAGACCGCTCGCGGAAGACGGGGCGGGCAAGCAGGGTGGTACCGCGGGAACTGCCGGTCTCGGATCGCAGCGCTCGTCCCGGCAGCGAACGAGATGTCAAGAGCCGGACCCAGAGGAACCCCATGCCCTACCCCCAGCAGTCGACCGGCGCAGCGAGCGGACCCCACGACGCGGCCGGTGCAGGAAGCGCGTCCGACGCAACCGCCGGCGTGACGCCCTCCCCGAAGTTCCCCGAGATCGAGCGGCGCGTGCTCGAGTTCTGGAAGGCCGACGACACCTTCCGCGAGTCGATCCGCCGCCGCGAGGGCGCCCCCGAGTGGGTGTTCAACGACGGGCCGCCGTTCGCGAACGGGCTCCCGCACTACGGCCACCTGCTGACCGGCTACGCCAAGGACGTGTTCCCGCGATTCCAGACGATGCTCGGCAAGAAGGTGGAGCGTCGTTTCGGCTGGGACACGCACGGTCTGCCCGCCGAGCTCGAGGCCATGAAGCAGCTCGGGATCACTGAGAAGCGCGAGATCGAGGACATGGGCATCGCGGCCTTCAACGAGAAGGCGCGCGAGTCGGTGCTGCAGTACACGCGCGAGTGGGAGGAGTACGTCACCCGCCAGGCCAGGTGGGTCGACTTCGAGAACGACTACAAGACGCTGAACCTCGACTACATGGAGAGCGTCATCTGGGCGTTCAAGCAGCTCTACGATCGGGGGCTCGCCTACGAGGGGTCCCGCATCCTGCCCTACTGCTGGCGCGACGAGACGCCGCTCTCGAACCACGAGCTGCGCATGGACGACGACGTCTACCAGATGCGCCAGGATCCCTCCGTCACGGTCACCTTCCCGCTGGCGGGGGAGCGGGCGTCCGCGCTCGGAATCGAGGGCGTCCGGGCCCTGGCGTGGACGACGACACCCTGGACGCTGCCGACCAACGCGGCACTCGCGGTCGGCCCGGGCATCGAGTACGCCGTGCTGCCCGCGGGCCCTGCGGGAGCCGCCGACGGCGGAGCGGCGGGCGCAGCGCAGTACCTGCTCGCCGCGGACCTCGTCGCGAACCACACGAAGGACCTCGGATACGACTCGGCGGAGGCCGCGGCCGCGGCCGTGACGCGCAGGATCGCCGGCGCCGAGCTCGCCGGCGTGGAGTACGAGCGCCTGTTCGACTACTTCGCCGACGCCGAGGTCTGGGGCACCGAACGCTGCTGGCGGGTGCTCGTCGACGACTACGTCACGACCACCGACGGCACCGGCATCGTGCACCAGTCGCCCGCGTACGGCGAGGACGACCATCGCCTCGCGACCGCGGCGGGCATGCCGACCATCGTGAGCGTCGACGACGGCGGACGGTTCATCGCGGCCGTCACCGATGTCGCGGGCGAACTGTGGATGGACGCCAACCGGCCGCTGATCCGGTTGCTGAAGCAGAGCGGCCGGCTGCTGCGCGAGGCGAGCTACGAGCACTCGTACCCGCACTGCTGGCGCTGCCGCAACCCGCTCATCTACCGCGCGGTGTCCAGCTGGTTCGTCCGCGTGACCGACATCAAGGACCGCATGCTCGAGGTGAACGAGGAGATCACCTGGGTGCCCGAGAACGTCAAGCACGGCCAGTTCGGCAAGTGGCTCGAGGGCGCCCGCGACTGGTCGATCAGCCGCAACCGCTACTGGGGCAGCCCGATCCCGGTCTGGAAGAGCGACGATCCCGAGCACCCGCGCGTCGACGTGTACGGTTCGGTGGCGGAGCTGGAGGCCGACTTCGGCGAGCTGCCCCGCAACTCCACCGGCGAGATCGACCTCCACCGTCCGTACATCGATCGGCTCACCCGGCCGAACCCGGACGACCCGACGGGGCGCTCGACCATGCGCCGCATCGAGGACGTGCTCGACGTCTGGTTCGATTCGGGCTCGATGCCGTTCGCGCAGGTCCACTACCCGTTCGAGAACCAGGACTGGTTCGACACGCACCAGCCCGCCGACTTCATCGTCGAGTACATCGGTCAGACCCGCGGCTGGTTCTACGTGCAGCACGTGCTCGCGACCGCCCTCTTCGACCGCCCCGCCTTCACGAACGTCATCAGCCACGGGATCGTGCTCGGCTCCGACGGCAACAAGATGTCGAAGTCGCTGCGCAACTACCCCGACGTGAACGAGGTCTTCGACCGCGACGGCTCCGATGCGATGCGGTGGTTCCTCATGGCGTCGCCGGTCGTGCGCGGCGGCAACCTCATCGTCACGGAGGAGGGCATCCGCGAGGGCGTGCGGCAGTTCATCCTGCCGCTGTGGAACACCTGGTACTTCTTCTCGCTCTACGCCAACGCGGACGGGATCACGGCCGAGCGCCGCGCGGACTCGACGGACCCGCTCGATCGCTACATCCTCGCGAAGACCGGGGAGCTCGTCCGCGAGGTCGAGGGACACCTCTCCGGCCTCGACACGACCTCCGCCTCCGAAGCGCTGCGCGGCTACGCCGACGTGCTGACGAACTGGTACGTCAGGCGCTCGCGCGATCGCTTCTGGGCCGGCACCGCGGGGGAACAGGGCGACGCCGCGAATCGGCAGGCCTTCGACACCCTCTACACGGTGCTCGAGACGCTCGCCCGCGTCGCGGCGCCCCTCGCTCCGCTCGTCGCGGAGGAGCTGTGGCGCGGCCTCACGGGGGGACGCTCCGTCCACCTCGAGGACTGGCCCGACGCCTCCGAGTTCCCGAGCGACGCCGAGCTCGTCGCGGCGATGGACGAGGTGCGCCAGATCACCTCCCAGGCACTCGCCCTGCGCAAGGCCCGACGCCTGCGCGTGCGCCTTCCGCTCGCGGAGCTCACGGTGGTCACCGCCCGGCCCGCGGCGCTCGAGCCGTTCGCCGACATCCTCCGCGAGGAGCTCAACGTCAAGTCGGTGCGCCTCGCGCAGCAGACCGAGTCGAGCGCGGCGGAGCACGGGATCGTGCACACGCTCGCCGTCAACGCGCGCGCGGCCGGCCCGCGCCTCGGCAAGCAGGTCCAGCAGGCGATCAAGGGCGCGAAATCGGGGGACTGGTCCGAGACCGACGGCGCGGTCGTCGCCGGTGGCATCGCGCTCGAGCCCCACGAGTACGAGCTGACGCTCTCCGCCGGCGTCGGCTCGGACGAGGACGCCGCGCTCGCTCTGATCCCGGGAGGCGGCTTCGTGCTGCTCGACACCCGGATGACGCCGGAGCTCCAGGCCGAGGGCCTCGCGCGCGACATGATCCGCGCGGTGCAGGAGGCCCGGAAGAACGCCGGTTTCGAGGTGAGCGACCGGATCGAGCTCGAACTCTGGTTCACGACGAACGAGGATCTCGGAGACGTCTCCCGCTCCTTCGCGGTCGCGAAGGTCGCCGAGGAGACGCTCAGCGTGGCATACTCCCTGGGCGCCAAGGACGAGGCCGTGCTCTCGAGCGAGGGGCTCGATTGGGGACGGTTCGCCGGCGGCTTCGAACACGAGGAGACGGTGGCGGCCGGCAGGTACGGGAACCGCGGCGACGTCAGAGTGCGCGTTCGCCGAGCGACGGGAGCCGACCGATGAGCGCCGCGGCGGACCGCGTCTACGAGGAGCTGCTGACGCGCGTCGGCGAGGCGAACCCGCGCCCCCGCATCGAACCGGTGCGCCGCCTGGCCGAGCTCGCGGGCTCCCCGCAGCTCTCGTACCCCGTGATCCAGATCGCCGGCACGAACGGCAAGACCTCGACGAGTCGCGCCGTCGAGTCGCTGCTGCGCGCGCACGGACTGCGCACCGGCCTCTTCACGAGCCCGCATCTCGTCGACTTCACCGAGCGGTTCCAGCTCGACGGAGAGCCGATCGACGGCGAGCTGCTGGCCTCGGCGTGGGAGGAGCTGCGGCTTCCCCTGCAGGTCGTCGACGCCGAGCTGCAGGGGAACGGACTCGGTCCCATCACCTTCTTCGAGGCGCTCGCGGTTCTCGCCTTCACGGCCTTCGCCGATGCTCCCGTCGAGGTCGCAGTGATCGAGGTCGGGATGGGCGGCGAGTGGGATGCGACGAACATCGCCGACGCGAGCGTCGCCGTGTTCACGCCGATCGACCTCGACCACACGGCGATCCTCGGCCCCGACATCGGCACGATCGCCCGCACCGAGGCCGGCATCGTGAAGTCGGGGAGCGCGGTCGTCAGCGCGGATCAGGATCCCGACGCCCTCGCGGAGATCTCGGACGCTGCCGAGCGCCACGGCAGCCCGCTCGCGGTGCTGGGGCGGGACTTCCGCCTCCTCGAGGATCGGCTCGCGGTGGGCGGGCGTCAGATCGACGTGATCGGCCTCGGCGGTCGGAGCTACGATCCGGCCTTCGTCCCGCTCTTCGGTCACCATCAGGCCGAGAACGTGGTCCTCGCGATCGCCGCTGTCGAGGCGTTCCTCGGCGGGCCGGTGCCGGAGGAGGTGCTCGACGACGGGCTCGCTCAGCTGACCTCGCCGGGCCGCCTCCAGCTCATCGGGACCGACCCGGTCGTCTACGTCGACGCCGCCCACAACCCGCACGGAGCCGAGGCGCTCGTGCGCGCCGTCACCGAGTCGTTCGGCTTCGACGAGCTCGCGCTCGTCATCGGCGTGCTGGGGGAGAAGGACGCGCGGGGGCTGCTCGGCGCCCTCGCGCCGATCGCGCACCGCGTGTACCTCTCACCCGTCGACTCGCCGCGCAGCACCGATCCGGATCAGCTGCGCGAGATCGCCGAGGACGCCATCCCCGACACCCCGATCGAACTCGCGGCCTCCCTTCCCGAGGCGCTCGACGTCGCGCGGGCCTGGGCCGGCCGCTCGGAGGGCCGCGCGGTGCTCGTGGTGGGTTCCGTGCTGCTCGCGGGCGAGGCCATCGCATTCTCCCGGAGCGAGGGTTGGGGAATCGCGTGAGCCCGGGAGCGGACGAGCGGAGCGCGCCCGACGGATCGAACGGGAGCGGCGAGGAGGAGTTCGAGCTCTCCCCGTCGGAGACCATGGCCCACAACTCCGCGATGCGCATCTCGGGTGCCCGGAGCGGTCAGCGCTCGACGCAGAAGGCGCTCGCCTCGATCGTGCTGGGCTTCGAGCTCATCATCGTCGTGCTGATCGGGCTCACCGTGTTCGGGCTCAGCATCACCGAGCCGCGCGAACTGGGACTGTACCTCGGCGGCGGCCTCGCGGTCGTGACCCTCGCGGGGCTCGCGACCATGCGCAGGGGCAGGATCGGCATCACGATCGGCTGGGTTCTGCACGCACTCATGCTGCTGACCGCGATCCTGCTGCCGCCGGCGCTCCTCGTCGGACTGCTCTTCACCGCGCTGTGGGTGTACTGCATGATCAAGGGCTCGCGGATGGACCGCGATCGGGCGGCGTGGGAGAACTCCCTCGGCGATTCCGCGTGATCCGCGCGGGGCGCATCGTCGAGGGAGTCTCCACGAACCTCACATCCGCTCGAGGAGGGAACCGTCGGTGGTTATGCGGCGCACCCACCGCCCCATGCCGGGGGTGATGAAGCGGAGGCCGCCCGCTCCATCGCGATAGATCGTACCCTTCTTCATGAGTCTGTCGCGCAGGTATGACACCGCGCTCACACGCTCGCCCAGCACCGCGGCGACGTGCCCGCCGTTCGGCTCGGGGTGGGAGATCTCGGCGGTCGCCAACGCCGTCAGGTACTCGCGCTCGCGCGGACTGGCGTCCTCCCACCGGCTCACGAAGAGCTGATCGAGGTCGGCGACGATCCGCGGTTCCGCGGCGCGGGCGTGCCACTCGGCGATCGTCTCCGCCCCGTGCGAGGCGCGCCAGGCGAAGTGACCGGTCACCTGGATCGCGTAAGGATAACCGCCCGCCAGAGCGAGCAGGGCATCCGCAGCGTCATCCGTCATGGGGCGTCCGGCCCGCTCGGCCGGCCCGACCATCGCCTCGCGCGCGTCCGACTTCGTGAGCGTGTCGAGCTCGTACCATTCGGCCCGTTCCAGGTAGGTCGGCAGCCGATTGCCCCGCTTGCCGCGCAGCGAGGGCAGTGCGGCGATCGCAACGACGAGCGGCCACCCCTCGGGCACGCTTTCCTGCAGCACACCGCCGAGTTCGTGCAGTGCAGCGGCGGACGCGTTCTGCAACTCGTCGAGCGTGAGGAGGAGGCCGGCGTTCCGCTCGATCGCCGCGGTCATCGCGTCGCGCAGCGCGTCCGCGAGGGTGTCGGGGGCGGCGCTCGGATCGCGTTCGACCTCGATCCCGCCGCCCACGCCGAGCACGGATGCCTGCACCCTCGCCCCTGTGATCCCGCTGCGGCGCCGCGGGCCGCTCGGCGGTGTCTGGCCCTTGAGTAGCAGTTGGGCCGACCTCAGGCGTTCACGCAGCTCGTCCAGGAAGCCGCCTGCCTTGGCCTCGACGTGCACGGTCGGCCACTGGTGATGCTCGGCCGCGGCGTGCGCGATCTCGCCGAGCGTGACGGTCTTTCCGACACCGCGCGGGCCGACGAGGATCAGCGGACGGGGCGTCCTCCCGTCGAAAGCGGCGACCTCGAGCGCTTCGCCCGCGCCGTCGAGGATCTCCTCGCGCCCGGCGAACACCATCGGAGCCTGATTGAACCCGGGCCGGTAGGGGTTGGCCTGCCGCGGGTGAGACTTCTCTGCCATGGGCACACGATAGCAGCTATAGCACGAATGGTCGATTATAGGTTTCTATAGCAACGGAGAACGGAGAGGAGAGGAGGCGCTCGACCGGTTGCGCGGTGAGCCTGCGCCCCATCCGAGCAGCCGCTTCCTCTGCCGCTGCGGCGAGCAGAGATCGCGGCTCAGGGGGAGTGACAGCCGCCTTCCGGATCGGACGGGCTGAGAGACGCTAGACTGATCCGCCGGGGCCCGGCCCCGTCGACTTCAAGCACCGACGAGCATCGAGGAGCACGCATGTCCGCAGAAGAAACCCTGATCCTGGTGAAGCCCGACGGCGTTGCTCGCGGCCTGACGGGGGAGATCCTCCGCCGGATCGAGGCGAAGGGCTACCGGCTCGTCGACATCCGCTTCGTCGAGGCCGATCGCGAGCTGCTCGCCGAGCACTACGCCGAGCACGAGGGCAAGCCCTTCTTCGAGCCGCTCATCGAGTTCATGAGCTCGGGGCCGACCGTGGCGATCCGCGCGGCGGGCGAGCGGGTCATCGAGGGCTTCCGGTCGCTGGCGGGTACGACCGATCCCACGACCGCGGCGCCCGGCACCATCCGCGGCGACCTCGGCCGCGATTGGGGCCTCAAGGTGCAGCAGAACCTCGTGCACGGATCCGATTCCCCGGAGTCGGCCGCGCGCGAGCTCGCCCTCTGGTTCGCCTGATCCGCTTTGCTGGTTGTGTTCAGGGCACCACCCTGACCGCGCCCTTGTCGGCGGACTGCGCGAAGGCGGCATAGGCGCGGAGCGCGGGCGAGACCGCGCGATCCCGCGACTTCGGCCGGTACCCGCCGGCGGCCTCGAGCGCCGCACGGCGTCGGTCCAGTTCGGCCTCGTCGACCTCGAGCGCGAGCGCCCGGGTCGGGATATCGATCGAGATGATGTCGCCGTCCTCGATGAGCGCGATGATCCCGCCCGCCGCGGCCTCGGGGGAGACGTGCCCGATTGACAGACCCGAGGTACCGCCTGAGAACCGTCCGTCGGTGATGAGCGCGCACTTTTTGCCGAGCCCGCGTCCCTTGAGGAACGAGGTCGGGTAGAGCATCTCCTGCATGCCGGGCCCGCCCTTCGGTCCCTCGTAGCGGATCACCACGACGCCTCCCTCACCAACCTGCTTGTTCAGGATCTTTTCGACCGCCTCGTCCTGCGACTCGCAGACGACAGCGGGGCCCGAAAAGGTCCAGATGGATTCGTCGACACCGGCCGTCTTGACGACCGCGCCGTCGATCGCGATGTTGCCGCGCAGCACGGCGAGGCCGCCGTCCTTCGAGTAGGCGTGCTCGACATCGTGGATGCAGCCGTCGGCGGCATCGAGATCGAGGTCGCGCCACCGCTCCGACTGGGAGAACGCGGTCGATGAGCGCCTGCCGCCCGGCGCCGCATGCCACAGCTCGAACGCCTCGTCGCTCGCCTTCCCGCCGCGCACGTCCCACTCGTCGAGCCACTCGCCGAGTGTACGCGCGTGCACGGTGCGCACACTCTCGTCCAGCAGGCCGCCACGGCGCAGCTCTCCGAGCAGCGCGGGAATGCCGCCGGCGCGGTGGACGTCCTCCATGTAGTACGTGCGATCCTTCGCGATGTTCGGCGCCACCTTCGCGAGACACGGCACACGCCGAGATACCGCGTCGATCTCGTCGAGGCCGAAGGCGACGCCGGCCTCGTGCGCCGCGGCGAGCAGGTGGAGGATCGTGTTAGTGGAGCCGCCCATCGCGATGTCGAGCGCCATCGCGTTGCCGAAGGCCTCGGGTGTCGCGATGCTGCGCGGCAGTACGGTGTCGTCGTCATCGTCGTAGT
>JAPSIU010000413.1 GCA_031178565.1 Leucobacter sp.
CTCGAAGCGGTCCGTCGAAGAGGTGCACCGCGACATCGACCGCGACAAGATCCTGAGCGCCGCGGAGGCTCTCGAGTACGGCCTCGTGGATCAGGTGCTGACGAGCCGGAAGAACCCGGCGCCCGTCGTCTCCCAGTAGCGGATCGGGGCCCCGGGGCAGCGGCTCCGGGGCCTCGGCGCGCCGTCGTAGAATGTCAGTGGCGCCCGTTACTCTCGAAAGAGTTGTTCCACTCCCACTGTGTAAGGAGCCCTCGCATGGCGAAGATCGGCGAAAGCAGCGAGCTGCTCAAGTGCTCCTTCTGCGGAAAATCGCAGAAGCAGGTGCAGCAGCTCATCGCCGGCCCGCAGATCTACATCTGCGACGAGTGCGTGGCCCTCTGCAACGAGATCATCGAGGAGCGCCTCGCCGAGCATCAGACGACGGAGTCGACGGACTTCACGCTGCACAAGCCCCGCGAGATCGCCGATTTCCTCGATCAGTACGTGATCGGCCAGGATCGCGCCAAGCAGTCGCTCGCCGTCGCCGTCTACAACCACTACAAGCGCGTCCGCGCGGCCAGCACGCTCACGAGCGCCGAGGAGGCCTCGGAGCAGGTCGAGATCGCGAAGTCCAACATCCTGCTCATCGGCCCCACGGGCTGCGGCAAGACCTACCTCGCCCAGTCGCTCGCACGGCAGCTCGGCGTCCCCTTCGCCGTCGCCGACGCCACGGCGCTCACCGAGGCCGGGTACGTGGGCGAGGATGTCGAGAACATCCTGCTGAAGCTGCTGCAGGCGTCCGATTTCGACGTGCAGCGAGCGGAGACGGGCATCATCTACATCGACGAGATCGACAAGATCTCGCGCAAGGCGGAGAACCCCTCGATCACCCGCGACGTGTCCGGGGAGGGCGTGCAGCAGGCGCTGCTCAAGATCCTCGAGGGCACGGTCGCCTCGATCCCGCCGCAGGGAGGGCGCAAGCACCCGAATCAGGAGTTCATCCAGCTCGACACGACGAACATCCTCTTCATCGTCGCCGGTGCATTCGCGGGTCTCGAGGAGATCATCGGGTCCCGCCTCGGCAAGGGCGGGATCGGCTTCGGCTCGCCGGTCGCGAGCAAGCGCGACGACGACCGGCTGTTCTCCGAGGTGCGGCCCGAGGATCTCCACAAGTTCGGCCTCATCCCCGAGTTCATCGGGCGACTGCCGGTGGTGGCGACGGTGGATCCGCTCGACGTCGACGCCCTCACCCGGATCCTGACGGAGCCGAAGAACGCCCTGGTGAAGCAGTATCAGCGCATGTTCGAACTCGACGGCGTCGGCCTCGAGTTCGAGGACGCCGCTCTGGAGGCGATCGCCGAGATGGCCGTGGAGCGGAAGACGGGTGCTCGCGGGCTGCGCGCGATCCTCGAGGGCGTGCTCGGCCCGGTGATGTTCGACGTGCCGTCCAACGGCGACGTCACGAAGGTCATCGTCACCCGCGAGTCGGTGCTGGACGAGGCTCCGCCGCGGGTGCTGCAGGCCCGCGGCGGACGCGAGCGCAGCGCGTAAGCGCGTCAGCCGACCCGCGACAGATCGTAGCTCAGCAGCACCGCGCCGTCCTCCTGCGGGATCGTGACCGCGTCCACCGTGAGGGTCGTGCTCACGAGTGTCGCAGAGGTACCGCCCTCCGCGGTCTCGCCGGCGTTCTCGACGGAGAACCCGCCGCCCGACACGACGGCGTTCCACAGCTCTCCGGCCGCAGCGGCGTCGTCGGCGCGGAGCACGACGAACCAGGCCGAGTCGCCGCGCTCCCCGGTGTCGTCGATGACGGCCCCGGCCGGGAGGGGGAACTCCTCTCGCGGAAAGCTCTCGGGCAGCTCGACCTGCTTCTGGATGTCGGGCGGGGTGACGGGCGTCGACCAGCTCGACTCGTCGCCGCCCTTCGCGTCCTCGTTGGCGAGCTGATCCTTCGTATCGACACCCGCGACCTCGGGCTCGGGAGCACAACCGGCGAGCGGGGCCGAGAGCGTGAGTGCGAGCGCGGCCGCCAGCGCGAGCGCACGGCCGCGTCGACGCCCCGTTCCGGCTCCAGTGGCGGTTCCGGCTCCAGTGGCGGTTCCGCTGAGATTCGTCATTCGCGGCATCTCGTTCTCCCTCGCTCCGGTCTCTGCCGAGCAGCTCGCCGAGCCGTCAGACAGCCCGGCTCAGCATCAGCTCAGCCAATCGTCGTCTTCATCGTCCGCGCCAGGGACGTCTCGGTCCGCCGCCGCGGTCCCACTCGCCATCGTCGTGACGGCGCCGTCGGTGTCGAGACCGACGATCACCAGATCCTCGAGGGCGCAGCGCGGACGTCCCTCCAGCCAGGTCAGCGTCCAGGAGCGCGCTTCGGGGTGCGCCGCCTCCTGCTCCGCGATGGCCTCGTGCAGGGACGCGGGCACGCTGCGGTGCGGGGGAGTCCCCACCGACCAGCGCGCCCCCAGCTGCACGGCTACGCCTCGACCGTCTCGAGCCGGATCTCGGCCACGGCGGTCTCGGAGACCTCCGCCGCCTCGATCCGGAGCTCGGCGATCCGGCCCACCGCCGC
>JAPSIU010000078.1 GCA_031178565.1 Leucobacter sp.
GGTCTCGCGGGAACGAAGTTCGTGGCCAAGCTGGCGTCGCAGCGCGCGAAACCCGACGGCATCCTCGAGATCCCTCCGGAGCGCACGCTCGACTTCCTGCACCCGCTGCCGATCGAGGCGATGTGGGGAGTCGGCAGGGCGACCTCGAGCGCCCTCAGATCCCGCGCGATCCACACAGTAGGGGACCTCGCGAGGGAGCCGGTCGACTCGCTCCGGCGCATCGTCGGCAACGCGAACGCTCAGCGGCTCCACGCGCTCTCGCACGGCCGCGACGAGCGCAGCGTGGAGACGACGCGCATCGAGAAGAGCATCGGCCACGAGGAGACCTTCGCCCGGGATGAGACCGACGAGGCCGTGCTCCGGCGCGAGCTGCTGCGGCTCTCCACGCGGACGGGCGAGCGGTTGCGGGCGGCCGGGATCGAGGCGCGGACGGTCTCCATCAAGGTGCGGTGGGCGAACTTCGACACCGTGACGCGGTCGCGCACGCTGTCCGAGGCGACGAACGCGACGCACCGGCTCTACCGGACGGCGTGCGAGCTCCTCGAGGGGCTCGGCGTCGCCGGCCGCGCCGTGCGGCTCATCGGGGTGCGGGCCGAGCATCTCGCGTCGGAGGGCAGCGATGCCGCGGGACTGTGGAGCGACGACGAGGGATGGCGGGCGGTGGACCAGGCGGTGGACGAGGTGCGGGGCAGATTCGGCTCGGCCGGGGTGACCCCGGCGAGTCTGCTCGCCGCACGGGAGGAGGTGGTCGATCCGCGCTCCCTCGAGCCTCCGGTCTGAGATCTCGGTCCGGGTCTCAGGTCCGAGGCGGCGGGCGTGCGGCGGAATCAGAGCCTAGCCCTGCGGTGTCTCCTCGCCATCTTCATCTTCATTCTCGTTCTCGGAGTCGTCCTCGTCCTCGTTCGGCGAGGTCTGCATCATCATGAGCGCGGACTCCAGGATCGCGGCCAGCCAATCGAACACCAGGACGGTGCCGCGCGTCTCCTCGTCCTCCATCAGGCGCGCGTGATCCTCGGCGGTGTCGAGACCGATCCTGGCTGCGATCGCGAGGCGCAGAGCCGTGACGGTGCGCGCCCAGTTGGGCAGCGTGGCCTCTGAGATGTCCACCTCGATAGCGGCGTCGTCGGGCATTCCCGCGCCGATGCCGAGCGCCGAGGTGACGTGCATCGCGTCCTGCAGCTTGCGGTTCAGGAGCCCCTGCTCCGTGACGCGCCGGAACTGAGCCGAGTCGTCGTCTTCGTCGTACGCATCGGGGAAGAGGCGAGCGAGCGCCGGATCCTCCGGCACCGTGTCCGATCCGCCGACCTCGAGGCTCGCGAAGAGCGGATCGGGATCGAGCGCCGTGCCGCTGTGGCTCTGCAGGAGATGGATGAGCTGCGTCACCAGCTGATCCAGCATGGCCGCCTCGTCTCGATCGAGAAGGAGTCGCAGGCCGCTGCCGGGGAGGGGGAGGAGCTTCATGCGGGATCCGCCTGACGTACCGTGGCCCACAGGCCGTATCCGTGGAGTGCCTCGACGTGCATCTCCATCGCTTCACGACCACCCTCGGCAACCACCGCACTCCCCTCGTGATGCACGCGGAGCATCAGTTCCTCGGCGCGGTCGCGCTCGAAGCCGAAGTGGGTCTGGAAGACGTACGCGACGTACGACATGAGGTTCACGGGATCGTCCCACACGACGGTCTGCCAGGCGCGTTCGGCGACGGCCTGTTCGCTCTCGTGTCCCCGCGTATCGGCGTGAGACTGCGCCGCGGCCATCAACCCCACCCCAGTTCGTGGATGCGCTCCTCGGAGATGCCGTAGAAGTGGGCGATCTCGTGGACGAGCGTCACCCGGATCTCGTGCACGAGCTCCTCTAGGTCGGAGCAGTGGCGGAGCAGGTTCTCGCGGAAGAGGATGATGCGATCGGGCTCCTCCCCGTAGCCGTAGACGTTGCGCTCGGCGAGGGAGAAGCCCTCGTAGACGCCCAGGATCTCGCTGCCGTCCTCGGGGCGATCCTCCACCAGGAAGATGACGTTGTCGAGCTGTTCGAGCATGTCGTCGTGCAGCGAATCCAGTCCGTCCGAGACCAGGGACTCGAAGTCCTCGTGAGACATCTCCAACATGCTTTCACCCTACCGGGATCGGCCCGGAGTGGAAGGGATGCGGAGTGAATCCGGAGATGTCATTTCGGGCTCCGAAGATACGCTATGATCGTAGGGTTGCTTCGATGGCCAAGGCGATTGCGGCACGCATGGTGGGCGTAGCTCAGTTGGTAGAGCACCGGCTTGTGGTGCCGGTGGCCGCGGGTTCAAGTCCCGTCGTCCACCCCAGGAGAATCGGCCCCGACGTTCGAGTCGGGGCCGATTTTGTTTTTCTGAAGTGCCGGGTCAGGGGTGCGATGGTGATTCGCATGCGCGGGGCAGGGTTGGCACGCACTTCTCGGGTGTTCTTTGCGAAGACCTTAGGAGCAGAGCGGCCGGTAAGTGACGGAGCACCATCATCGGCGTGTCCTGCTCATGCTTCAATGTTCACTGAGCTGCCCTGCAAACGCTCGCTGTATCAATGTCGGTGGCGCGACCTACGCTTCTCTTCATGAAGGTCGGCGTCTATATCGATGGTTACAACCTCTACTACGGAGGTCGTGGCGCCTGCGGCCGCTCCACGCACGGTTGGCGTTGGCTCGATCTTTGGGGTCTTGCTCGTGATCTCGTCGCTGAGCACTCGCACTGGGATGATGCTGAGATCGGAAGGGTTATCTACTGCACCGCGCGAATCAGCGGCGCGAGCAACCCGACCGGCCAACGGGAGCAGGACGTCTATCTCAGAGCCTTGGAGCACTCCAGATCGGCGTCCACCGTCAGCTATGGCAACTACGTCACCCGAGTCGCGACCGCCCCACTGGCGACAGCCGGACGCAACGGAAAGCCGGTGATCTCCCGTCCTCAATGACCGCTGATGGTGCAGGACGGCGCGGAGAACGATGTTCCCGATGCGCGCTTCATGGCCTCGGTCGCGCGGCGTGAAGAGAAGGGCTCCGATGTCAACGTCGCCTCCCACCTATTGATCGATGTGCTCACCGGAGTAATCGACGCTGCGGTCGTGATCTCGAACGACAGCGATCTCGCATTCCCGGTCAGCTTCGTGAGGGATCGTGTGCCGGTCGGCCTGATCAATCCGACCAAAGGCTACCGTGCTGGGAAGCTCGCGGGCCACCCCTCGGATGGAGTCGGCAACCACTGGTGGTATCAGCTGCAGCCAACCGACTGGTATGAGCATCAGCTGCTGTCGATGATTGGCGCTCGCATCTCGAAGCCATCGGAGTGGTGATTTCTGCTAGACTGGGCTTACACCACCCGGCCCCTCAGGGGCCGGGTTTTTCTTCTTCTGAGTCAGATACATCGAGAGTTCTCACGAGAACTGACCACTCGCCAATCAGGCGGATAGAGTCCTGCACTGCAATGATTCCCGCACCCGTAGGTTCCCCGACTCCAGCGCTCAACCAGCGTTTTCGTCCGACGGGGGAAATTGCTGAACGTGCTACGCAGTGACCCCAGTAGATCGGCCGGCGATGTCACTTGCCGTGTAGCTGGCGAGCGGGTTGAGCCCGAGTCGTTGCCGGCCGGCGGCGAGGAGAAGGTGGCGCAGACGGGTGCGCTTGCCGGCCCTCAGGACGCGGGTGCGCAACCGGTACGCGTCGGTGTAGGCGACGCGGGGAGCCCAGACGGGAGCACGGCGGTGGTTGGCCACGCCGGCCGTCAGGTGCAGGAACGCCTGAGTGCTGCCGATGGCGGACGCGAGGTCGACCCCGACCGAGACGGAGGGGAGCGGTGCGGGCGGCGCGCCCTGTTCTCCGAGTACGGAGCGCAGCGAGCGCAGGTCGGTGTAGGCGGGGATGTAGGGCAGGCATCGGGCCAGGTCGACGCCGGCGTCCGCGATCTCATCCAGCGGCGTCTCGGGGGAGAACCCCATGAACCGCTCGAAGGTCCACGGTGACGCGGGGGAGAACGATGTGACCTGGGCGGCGAACCCCACGTTCATGACGAGAAGATCGGGAATGCCCTGGGCCCGGGCTCGCCTCGCGACGAGCGTGCCGATCTCGGGCCTCGTGAGCTCGGACTCGTCGAGCACCAGCGAGGATCCGTGCATGAACTGCTCGACGTTGTCCACGGTGACGCCGTCGGGGAAGATCTCGACCGAGGCCTCGGGGTTCACGTCGAGCACGCGCTCTCGGAAGATCTCGGCCTTGTTCCGACCGAACGACGACGCTGTCGCACCCTCGACGCGGTTGACGTTCTCCGGTTCGAACGCCTCGGGGTCGGCGATGCTGAACCGCGCGACCCCCATCCTCGCGAGTTTGAGACCCAGCTGAAAGCCGTCACCGCCGACGCCTGCAATCGCGACCCTCGAAGCCATGAGAGCCCGCTGCTCGTCCTCGCTCCAGAAGCCGTAGTTGCGGGAGAACTCCGCCGAGGAGATCGTTCGGGACATCAGGACGTCCGCTCGCTGAAGGACCGCTTCAGCACGCGCCCGGTGTACGTCATCGCGGGCTCCGCGGCCCGGTAGCGGTCGATGCAGCCGCCGTTGCGCATGTCGACCCGCGCGGCGGACGCCGGGATGTCGATCTCGATCGGCACGTTGTAGTCGAGGTAGTGCTCGATGTACCGCTCCTCTCCGATGCGCTCGATCGCGATGGTTCCCTGGAGGTGCCGTTCGAGCCACGGCTCGATGATCGCGAAGGTGCGCCCCAGCTCGTGATTGGCGATGTACGCGAGCATGAGCGCGAAGAGATGCCACTGCACCAGGTCCTGCAGCGCTGCGCTCTCGTGGCGCGCGATCACACGGGAGACCTCGACGCAGCCGACGTCGAGGTCTCCCGGAGCGAAGGCGTCGGGGCAGAACTCCTCGACGGGGAGCGGGCCGCCGTCTCCTCGCAGGATGAGCCGGGATACGCCGACGACGCGCACCCCCGACTCGTGGTTCTCGAAGATCGCGAACGTGATCGACCGTGCGTCGTCGGCGTCGCGATCCGTTCCGTCGTCCTGGAGCTCGCTCGCGGCGAGCTGACCGGTCTGGTCGACGTAGACCTTCCTGCGCAGATGGAAATGGGCGGCGTACTCGGCGTCGAGACCGGGTATCGCGAATCCGTTGACGGCGAGCATTCCGCCCGCAAGCCGAGCCGTCGAGTTCTCGACGAACAGATCGGAGGCGACCACGGGGATCACATCGTGATTCGAGACCGTGCGGTCAATACGGGACAATGCCGCGGTCCTCCTGGGTGCTGCACGGCTTCGACGGCCATGGACGGTTCATGAATCCCCGGGCTGTGGGCTCGAACGACTCTCGGAAATGCCATTCTTCCCTATCAGGCCCTCGACTCGATACAGCATCCGACTCGGAGTTGATAACATGTGTCAACTGCGGAGTCGCGATCGGGGGGACTGTGCCGGGAGACAACTGGAGTCGGGCGAGCAGCCTGCGCGGCCGGTCGAGCCCCGACGACGTGCGCGCACGCATGCTGCAGAGCTCGACGAGACACGTCGAGACGGTCGGCCTCACGCTCGGCGCCAGCGCTGCGCTCGTCGAGAGCCTCTCCGCCGATGCCGGAGTCACCGGCAAGCAGTTCGCCCAGGTCTGGTCGTCACCCGAGGAGTTCCTCGTGGACCTGTTCTGCGAGTTGGCCAACCAGGCGCGCGCCGACCGGGCGGACACCGAGACGCTCCTGACCACGTGGCAGTATCTCAGCGTGCGCGTCGACGACCTCCGCTCGTCCGAGGGGCGTCGCAGAGTTCTCGTCGACGTGATCCGCACCGCTGCGGAGTACAACTTCAACGTCGTGACCGCATCGAGCAAGTGGCGCACCTACGCCGCACTCTCCACGACGATCATGTCGTGGCCCGAGGGCGGGGCCCGCACCCGCGTACTCGACGCCCTCCGCGCGAGTGAGGCCTCCTTCATCGAAACGATGGAGGGCTTCTACCGCAACGTGCTGCCGACGATCGGCTACCGCCTGAAGCCCGGGTTCCACAACGACTATCAGCCGTTCGTCGTGGCTGCGGCCTCCGTCATCGAGGGGTTGGGGACCGTGCGCGCGAGTGTCCCCGTCCTCCTCGAGGACCACTTCGAGCTCTCGGGCGACAACGGTGCGGAAACCTGGTCGGTCGCTTCTCTCGCGTTCATGGGCGTCGTCGACGCCTTCATCGAGCCGGATCCGGAGTTCGTCCCCGAGGACGCGATCGCCCGACTCAGCACGGGGGTCGACGTGACTCCGCCGTCGTCATCGGACTCCGACTACTGACACGATCCGCGTGCGCTCCCGTCATCGGAGCCGGCTCGCTCAGAGATCGATGAGCGCCCGCGCGCCCCATCGCCGGATGCGCTCCGTCATCGGGGCGAAGGGGATCGGCCGACCGAAGTAGTAGCCCTGGGCGTTGCGCACTCCGAGCTCGGCCATGACGTCGGCCATCGCGCGGGTCTCGACACCCTCGACGACCACCGTGTACCCCAGGTTGTCCCCGAACCCCTGCAGCGCTTTGACGACCTCGCGCTGACGCACGTCGCCGAGATCGCTGATCAGGCTCTTGTCGATCTTCAGGATGTTCATCGGGAAGTGCACGAGAGCGCCGACCGACGAGTCGTCCGAGCCGTAGTCGTCGAGAGCGATGGTGACCCCGGCGCCCTGCATGCGCTCGGCGTCGCGCCGCAGCTCGTCGGTGACCGACCGCAGCGAGCGCTCATTGAGCTCGATGCAGAGCGAGAGATCGGGGTGCGCGCGAGCGGCGTCGCGGATGAACGGCCCGAGCTCGGTTTCGCTGATCTGCCCCAGTTCGAGGTTCACCGTCATGCATTGGATGCCTGGCTCGAGCCGACGGAACTCCTCGGCGGCGTCGAGCGCCTTCGTGATGACCTGCACGGTGAGGCCGTTCATGAGGCCGAGGCTCTTGGCTCTCGCGACGAGCGAGGGAGGGGAGATCGGGCCGATCTCCGGATCGGTGTAGCGGACGAGTGCTTCGAATGCCCAGATCCTGCCCTGGTCGATGCTCACGATCGGCTGGAACGCGAGGGCGAGCCGGTTCTCCCGGATCGCCCGTTCCACGATGTCGTTCGTGCGGGTGGAGCGGCGTGAGGAGATGCTGACGGTGCTGCCTTCGGCCGATCCGCCGAGATGACGAGACCGCTTGACCTGCAGCATCGTGCGGTCGGCATCCTCCACGAGCGTCTGCGCGTCGAGCTCTCGGTGGCCCGAGAATGCGAGGCCCGCGCTCACGACCGGCCGCACGCGATGCCCCTCCAACGACAGCGGCCGGCTCACCGTCTCGACGACCCGATCGGCGGAGTCCTTCGCCTGCTCGAGAGAGAGGAGTCCCGAGAAGATGACGACGAACTCGTCGCCGCCCACCCGCGCCACGAAGTCTCCTCCGCCCACGGCGCCCCGCAACCGCTCGGCGACGGCCCGCAGCAGCTCGTCACCCGCTCGGTGTCCGAAGTTGTCGTTGAGCTTCTTGAAGTCGTCGAGGTCCATGAAGAGCAAGGCGATGCCCTCGTGGTACGGGCGGTTCTCGTTCGCGCCGACCAGAGCGTCCTGGAACGCCCCGTAGTTCGGCAGCCCGGTGAGCGCGTCGCTGTTCGCGCGGCGTTCGAGGATGTCCACCTCGTTCTGGACGCGTGTGGCCTCGCTCGCCACGTGGGCAATGGTGTCGAGCGCGCGCTCGTCCTCACGCGAGAAGAAAGCCCCTCCGATCTTCCGCGACGCGATCAGATACCGTCCCGCGCCCGGCCCGAGACTCACGCCCGCCCCGATCTCACCGCGATCGGGCGCCCGATCGCGGAGTTCCACGCGGCCCGCCTGCACGATGGAGCGGGCCCGGTCCTGCAGCGCGGCCGCGAGCCCGTCCCCGGTCTCTCGGGGGAGTTCGACAGCCGCATCGACGACAGCGCTCAACCGGTGTTCGATCCCCGCGTACCGCGCACGCTGGGCCAGCATGTAGAACGCGGCCGCTGTGAGGAGCACGACGAACGGGGTGAGGCTGGCATCCGGATCCTGTTCGAGCCAGGGAATGACCGAGGCGTCGACCACGTTCATGAGCGTGGCCGTGATCGCCACCGCGAGGATGATGAGTCCGAGGCGGGAGGGGCTGATGGCCGAGATCCCGAAGCCGCGGTCGAGCGTCGAGCGGCTCCACTGCCCGGCGAACTCGCCGAGCAGGAGCAGGATGTAGTACACGGCCGTCGCGACGAGGAAACTCGGGAGCAGCCAGAGGCCGAGGGACGTGAGGCCGGTCTGGATCGCCACGAACACGAAGGCCGACGCCGATCCGATCCCCGTCGCGTACAGGGCGTGCAGGAGACTGCGACGCATGACCGCCTGGGAGATCAGGAGACCCGTGGTCCAGACGCACACCCCGAGAAAGGGAGACTCCTCCGCCGGCCGGATCGCGAGCATCGCGATGGCCGCTCCCACAAAAGGGAAACCGGGAGAGCGGCCGACGTGCATCTGGAACGGGCCGCAGATGATCACCCCCGCGATCACGGTGAGCACGAGCGTCCACGATTCCGGCGGTGCATCGACCAGCCGGTAGACGCCGTACCCCGTCGTGCCCAGCGCGAAGGCGATGAATGGCGCTGCGAAGAGGTTGCCCCGCCTCGTCGCGTCTGCGCCTGTGAACACGGCCCTCTCCCGATGTTTCGCCGCGCCCTCGCGATGGTCAGGGCGAGAGGTGCGGCAGCCTTGCCGTGTCAATCATGATATGCCTCTCGACGCGGCGACGAGGCGGATTGAACGGCGCGTATGATCGCGGCGGCGCCGAGCAGGAGCGGGTCGGAGCGCGGAGCTCGCCTCGGCATCGACCTTACTCGGGCTGAGCAGATGCGGGTAGAGTCTGCTCAAGGAGGTCGGATGCTCCTCGGACGCGAAGATCATCTGCGAGTTCTCGAGGCCGCTGTCGCCCGGGCTCGCAGCGGTCGCGCGAGCGTTTCGATCCTCTACGGCAGCCCCGGCGTCGGGAAATCCGCGCTGCTGGCCGCGGCCGTCGACCGGTTCGTCGTCCCGCTCGCGGAGGTGCTCCTGCTGAGGATCTCCGGTCACGCGGCGGAGTCGGAGCTTCCCTACGCCGGCCTGCAGCAGCTGCTCGCACCTCTCGCCCCGGCGCTCGACGCGCTGCCCGAACCGCAGCGAGGCGCTCTGAAGCACGCGCTCGCCCTCGAGGCGGGGCAGCCGGGCGACCGCATGGCCGCGGCGAGCGCCGTCCTGCGCCTCATCACCTCGGCGGCCGAATCGCGACCGGTGGTCGTGGTGGCCGACGACTTCCAGTGGCTCGACCGCTCGACGCGCCAGGCCTTGATCTTCATGGCTCGCAGGATCGACGCCGACGCCGTCGCGGTGCTGCTGGCGCAGCGCGGGCGGCTGAGCGAGGAGTTGTCGGGGATGGGCCGGGCGATGCATGTCGAACCGCTCCAGCCGTCGGTCGCCCGGGACCTCCTCCGCCGCGACTACCCCGACATGAGCTCGACTGTCGCGAGAAAGGTGCTCGAGCGGGCTGCGGGGCTGCCGCTCGCGCTCAGAGAGATTCCCGCCGAGCTCAGCGAGGCCCAGCGGCAGGCCCGGGATCCGCTGCCCTCGACGTTCCCGGTCGGCGAGTTCATCGAGCGGCTGTACGAGACCCGTCTCGAACGGCTCGACGACGAAACGCGGCTCGCGCTGCTGATCGCGAGCTTCGAGGATCTCGAGGCGGCCGACCTCGTGACGGCACTCGCGCGCGTCGGCCTCGGCGCGACGGCGCTGGAGGCGGCGGAGCGGATCCGGCTCGTCCGGGTCGTGGACGGGAGATGCGTCTTCGCGCACCCCACGGTTCGAGGAGCTGTGCAGATCGCGGCCACGTCGTCCGAGATGATCCGCGCGCACGAGGCGCTCGCGGCGTGTTTCGCGTCCGATCCCGCACGATACGCTCTCTACGCCCAGGGCTGCGAGTCCATCGGAGACGAGGACGTCGCGAGGGCGCTCGACACCGCCGCACTGCAGGCGCACGGCCGGGGCGCGTTCGCCGAGGCCGCGAGCGCGTGGGAGGCCGCGTCGAACCGCACGGGGAGCGAGTCCGCCCGGGACGGCTTCCGCACCCGCGCGATCCAGTGCTATCTGCGCTCGGGGCTGGGACTGCAGGCCCTGCCGCTGCTGGAGACCGC
>JAPSIU010000079.1 GCA_031178565.1 Leucobacter sp.
GCCCCCGCCCCCCCCCCCCCCCCCCCCCCCCCCCCCCCCCCCCCCCCCCCCCCCCCCCCCCCCCCCCCCCCCCCCCCCCCCCCCCCCCCCCCCCCCCCCCCCCCCCCCCCCCCCACCGCCTGCGGTGCAGTCCGGCGATCGGTGGCATAGTAGGGGGATGGTCACTCGGCAGGACTGGTTCGCAGTGAGAAGGACGCTGACGCGCTCCAACGCAGCTGAGTCGATCCTCGAGGATCTGCGTGAGGGGATCGGGAGCGGAACCCTCGAGATCGGATCACGGCTCCCGTCCGAGGTCGAGCTGGCGCGTCACTACGGCGTGAGCAGGCCAGTCGTGCGCGAAGCGCTTCGCTCCGCGCAGGCGCTGGGGCTCACCCGCACCCGCACGGGAAGCGGCACGTATGTCGTGTCCGAGACCGTGCGGCCGCCGGAGCGCTTCGGCAGCTACTCGACGCGGGATCTCATGGAATCGAGGCCCGCGATCGAAATCCCATCCGCGCGACTTGCTGCTGCACGCCGCAGCGAGTCGCAGGCCGCCGAGCTGCTCGATATCTGCGTGCGTATGGAGAATGAGCAGCAGCTGGCAGCATGGGTGCAGCTCGATTCGCTGTTCCATGCGAGTATTGCGGAGGCTTCGGGAAACGCGGTCTTCTCGTCTGTGGTGTCCGACACCCGTGAGGCTCTCTCGCAGCAGTCCGAGATCATCAACCTGGTGGCAGGCCGTCGCGAACCGTCGGACGTGGAGCACCGTGAGATCGCCGAGGCCATCCTCGCTCAGGATCCCGAACGCGCGGCGCTCGCGATGCAAGCGCATCTCGAGTATGTCGAGGCGGTCGTGCGTCCCCTGTTCAATAAGGAGTGACGGCCGCCAGCGGCGCCGAGCGCTGTTCGCCGACAAGGTTCGTGCTGAATGCGATTCGACGGTCCTCCCGGTCGAGGCCGAGCGCAGCGATCACACCGAGTTTCGCAAGCGCCGCATCCGCTGTGAGATCGCCCCCATCCCAAGCACCTGCTCGCAGCAGGTCGGCCCCCAGCGCGTAGCGCTCGGGTCGTACCGAGCCGGTGCGGCACTGGGTGACGATGACGATCGGAGTGCCCGCCCCAGTGGCCTCGGCGACCGCCTCGCGCATGCCCGGCGTGCTCATCGGTGCTGTACCGGCTCCGTAGCACTCGAGCACGAAACCGTCGGGGTAGAGCCGGGCGGCGGCCCCCACAAGGCCCGGATGGAGGCCGGGGAACACGCGTAGAAGACCGACCGCGGGGACCGAGGCCTCCGGGGTGCGATTCTCGAAGTCTGCGAGATCCGCGAGACGAGATTCGTGCGACCTCATGCCGACGGCTCCCGGTGCACTGGGTCGGAACGCGACGAAAGCCTTGTCGTCGCTGCTCGAGTGCTTCACCGCGCGCACGGCCGGTATTACGGAGCCGCCGAAAGCGATGCGCACCCCCGGTTCACCCAGTCGCGCATCCCGATAGGCGGCGAAGAAGTTCGCAGGCGCATCCGATCCGGGCTCGCTCATCGGGCGCTGGGCGCCGGTGAACACCACGGGGACATCGAGGTCGGCTAGGGCGAACGCCGCGACCGCGCCGGTATACGCGAGGGTATCGGTACCGTGCACGACGACGACGCCCTTCGTGCCGGTGAGGTTCCGGCGGACGAGCGACGCGATCTCAAGGGCATGGGCGAGATCGGCGTCTGCGCTGTCGATGATCCGCTCGAGCGAGAGGTACCGCCACGGCTGACCTGTCGGTTCTGCGGCCATGAGCAGCTCGGCTACTGCCTTCTCGAGCTCCGCGGTCGCCTCGAGTCCGCGGCCTCGATCCTGCATTCCGAAGGTTCCACCGGTGTAGACGACGAGCATGGTGCCGTCATTCGAGGTCATGTGCTTTCCTTCGCGTCAGTCCAACCTGTCAACCTGCAAGACAGATTTATGATAAAAAGATACCCTGAGGTCGAGGCGATCAGAGTGATGTCCGGGAGCTTCGACAGAACCATACAGCACTTCTCTGCCTGGAGATCCCGGAGTCCTGCACCAGTCCACGTTCCACAAAGGAGAGGAAAATGCACATGAGTGCACAAATCGAATCTGATCTGCATCAGAAGCCGGCGGTCGATACGACCAATGAGGAATACATGCTCGAGCGTGTACCGCAGAAGGCCCGTCGCTCATGGTGGTCGCAGTTCGTCATCTGGGTGGGTTTCGGCTATGTGCCGACCGGCCTCATCGTGGGCGGGCAGCTGGCGGGCACGGCCGAAGGCGGCGGAATGCCCTTTGGCGACGCGATGCTCACCGTCGTGCTCGGCCAGGGAATTCTCCTCCTCTTGACGTTCGCGCTCGGTTTCGCGGCGATGAAGACCGGCCTCAATCTGTCGCTCATCTCGCGCTTCTCATACGGCACGAAGGGCATGATCCTTCCGATGCTCATCATGGGCCTGCTGACGCTGGGCTGGTTCGCCTCGATCGTCGGCATGGTCGGCGACATCTTCGACGCCGCCTTCGGAAGCTTCTCAGGCATCACCATCTTCAACGGGCTGAGCCTCGAGTTCGTCATCTTCTCGCTCTTCTGGGGTGCGATCTTCACCTGGTCGGCGTGGAAGGGCATCGTCGCGCTGGAGCGCATCTCGGCGCCTGCAGCGCCGTTCGTGCTCATCGTCGCCATCGTCGCCGCCGTCATGATGACCTCAGAATTCGGCGGCTTCGGAAACGTGCTCGCGGAGGGCGCGGGCCGAGACGGCATGTCGATCGGCACCGGCATGACCCTCATCATCGGAGCCTGGATCGCGGGCGTCATCATGGGCGTCGACATCTTCCGCTATGCGAAGGTCGGCGCTCACGTGCTCATCGGAGCAGGAGCATGCTTCATCCTGACGAACCCGCTGCTCAACATCATCGGGTACACCGGAGCCATTTCCACCGGTGACGCGAACTTCATCTCGTGGATGGTCACCAAGGGCGTCTTCTTCGCTATTCTCGGCGTGGTCCTCTGGGTCGTCGCGCTCTGGACCACCAACATGTCGGAGCTCTACTGCAACGCGCTCTACGTCGGCCCGGCCGTCAACGCGATGGGATTCAAGATCTCGCGCACCAAGATCGTCATCACCGTCGGCGTGATCGGCAGCATCCTCGGCGCCTTCGGCTTCTACACCTTCTTCTTCGCCGACTTCATCACGGTGCTCGGCGCCGCCTTCGTGCCGCTCGCCGGCCCTATCCTGGCCGACTTCTTCGTGGTTCGCCGCCGCGAGTACACCGCGGCGAACGTCGATGAGCTGCCGAAGGTGCGCTGGCCCGGCATCGTCTCGTTCCTCGTAGGAGCCGTGCTCGGCATCGTCTTCCAGTACTGGATGCCCCTTCCCGGCGATTTCCCGGCCGGCCTGGGCGCCCTGATCATCACCTTCGCTCTGCACATCGTGCTCTCGAAGGCGATGGCGAACCGCCCTGAACAGAAGATGGTCCAGTCGGCGGATGCGGGTATGAACTAGCGCTCCCCTTCAACACTGATCTCCTGCACCGGAATTCGGTGCAGGAGATCAGTGTTCGTGCGTCAGATCACCAACCGGAATAGGGGGCCACGTCATCGTCGGTGACGTACCCGTCGGCGACGTCGCAGATCGCCTGATCGATCACGGTGACGGCCTGATCGATATCCTCGGAGGTGATGACCAGGGGAGGGGTGATCTCGAGGACGTTCTCACCGACTGAGAACACCGTGACGCCGAGCTGCCACATGCGGTAGACCACCTTGCGCGTCATGTCCGGAGCGACATCGTTCGACTCGCGATCGAGTACGAGTTCGAGTCCGATGCACAGACCGCGGCCGCGGACGTCGCCGATGTATCGGGCGCTGCGCCCTCCCTGCAGCCCATTGCCGTCTTGCAGATTTCGCAGACCGTCTATGAAGTGCTCGCCCAGCAGTGCTGCGCGCGCCGGGTAGTCGTTCTCCGCGAGCTCGTCGAGAACCGCGAGCGCGGCTGCGGCGCACACCGAGTTTCCCGCCATCGTGAGCAGAGCGGAAGCGGCGGGCCCGTCGAATACCCAGGCGGGGCCGACTGCCGCACCGATGGGCAGGCCCCCGCCCAGCGACTTGCCGAAGCAGACGATGTCGGGTGCGATGCCGTCCGAGTCGTAGGCGTGCATGCGGCCGGGGCGTGCCAGGCCCATCTTCACCTCGTCGACCATGAGCAGGGTGTCGTAGGCGCGCGCCAACTCGGCGAGGCGGGAGAGGAACCCTTGCGGCGGGACTATGAAGCCGCCGTCGGAGAGGATCGGTTCGACCGCGATGACGGCCACGTCTCCACCCTTGAGCGCTTCTTCGACCTGGGAGAGCGAGTCGACGACCGACTCCTCGACCGTGCCTCGGTGCGGGCGGAAGGGATTGGGGTAGGGCACGAAGACCGCGTGGGGGTCCGGCGTGGCGCCGCCCTCGACGAGTACCCCCGAGACGGATTGCGCAAGGCCGAACCCTCCGTGGTACGAGTGTTGGAAGGCCACGACGCCGCGTTTCCCCGTGGCGGCGCGTGCGCAGCGGAGAGCCACATCGCACGCGTCGGATCCGGCGTGACCGAGATAGACCCGCCGATCCTCCGCTCCCGGCACGAGCTCCAGGAGCCGTTCGGCGAGGAGCACCGCATTCTCGTGCATGATCGACAGCCCTGATCCCGGCTGCCCTCCGAGCGCATCGGCGACCGCTGCCGCGACTCGAGGGTGGCCGTACCCGAGGCCGGCTGCGGTCCACGTGGCGGTGAGGTCGACGTAGTCGCGGCCGTCGAGGTCCGTCAGGCGCGCGCCCGATCCGGACCTCATCGTGGCCGGGTAGAAGCGGAGCTTCTCGACCCCGGCCACGGATGCGGCATCACGGCTGATCAGTTCTTCGTGATTCAAGATGCTTCCCTTGCCCGGCTCAGTCGTTAAGGCGCTCTTCGGGGGTGGCAGGTCGGGGTACCTGCTCGATGAACTTCTCGGCGATATCGATGCGGCGCATGAAGGTGACGCCTTCCTGCTCCTTCGCCCAGGCGATGAACTCGGCGAGCGCGTGGGTGCGGGCGGGATTGCCGGTGATCCGCGGATGAATGCCGATCGACATCATGCGCCCGCAGTCATCACCGTCGTCGAGCAACTGCAGCACAGTGCGCTTCGCGACGTCGACGAAGTCGTCGGGGGAGCCGAAGCCGGTGCCGATGACGTATCGGCAGTCGTTCACCGCGAGCGAGTAGGGAACCACCAGGTGCGACTCGCCCCCGATGAAGGTCCAGTGCGGAAGATCGTCGCCGTAGTAGTCGGAATCGTAGAGGAAGCGTCCGTCTTCGACGAGGAGTTCGCGAGTGTTCACCGACATCTCGCGGCAGTACCAGCCCCGAGGATTCAGGCCCATCGTGGTGAACGACTCCATCGCGAGCTCGATGAGTTCCTTCTCCTCCTCGCGGGAGTACTCGTAGTGGTCGATCCAGCGATAGCCGTGGCCGACGAGCTCGTCTCCGCGTTCCCGGATCTTCTCCGCCACCCGAGGGTTGCGTTCGAGTGCGACCGCGGCCCCGAAGACGGTGATCGGAATGTCGTATCGGTCGAACGTGCGGAAAAGACGCCAGATGCCGGCGCGCGACCCGTACTCGTACATCGACTCCTTGGCGAGATCCCGCTGGTCGTCGACGTCGAAGGGCAACTCATGCATGCCGTCGTTGCGACCATCGCCCATCGCGAACGTGAGTTCCGAGCCCTCCTCGTAGTTGACGACGATGTTGATCGCCACCTTCGCGTCGTCGTTCCACCGGATCACCGGAGGCTTTTCGCCGTATCCCCGGATCTCTCGATGAGGCCCGGCGACGCCGGGAATATCGTCATTGCGGTACCAGTGGTTCTTCGCTACTTGCCGCGGATCGGGCATGTCGGGTTCCCTTCGATTTCAGTGAGAAGTGCACGTGCGCGGAGACTCACCCACAGCGGGCGTCCGCGTACCTGCCGGTGTCGTGGATACGGGATGTGATGCAACTGGAGAGGTCGCGATCTTTTGATCGCCCGGATCGGGAACCTGGCCGTCGGGGGCATGAGCTCTCCTTCGAACGCCGGATCCAACCTGTCAATCTGCTAGACAGATATCGATGCTACAGGGGCGCGCAGGTCGGCACAATCCGGTGAGGATCGGCGACCCCGTAAACTGGACGGATGACCACCCTCGCGTTCACCAAGGGCCACGGCACGGGCAACGACTTCGTGCTCTTCACCGACCCCGAGGGTGAGATCGAGCTGACTCCCGAGCAGATCCGCTTCCTCTGCGATCGCCGCTTCGGGATCGGAGCCGACGGCGTGATCCGGGCAGTCCGCTCCCGGGCGCTCCCCGAGGGCGCCCCGATCCTCGCGGAGGAACCCGAGGCCGAGTGGTTCATGGACTACTGGAACGCCGACGGCACCGCGGCCGAGATGTGCGGGAACGGAGTGCGCGTCTACGCCCACTACCTCATCAGCGAGGGACTGGTCTCGCCCGACCGGCGCGACACCCTGCCGATCGGCACGCGAGCGGGCGTCAAGGACGTCCTCGCCGGAGTGTCGGGTTACACCGTCGATCTCGGTCGCTGGCGGCTCGACGCCGAACGCCTCGTCGCGGCCATCGGCCTCGACGTCGCCCGCCCCGCGCTCGGGATCGACCTCGGCAATCCGCACGTCGTCGCCGCGCTCGCCCACGCCGGTGAGCTCGACGGGCTCGACCTGCACCGCGCACCGGTCCTCGATCCCGTGCCCGCCGGCGGAGCCAACGTCGAGTTCGTCGTGCCGGAGGAACCGCTCGTGAAGGACGGAGTGGCGCGGATCCGCATGCGCGTGCACGAACGCGGCGTGGGGGAGACGCTCTCCTGCGGCACCGGAACCGCGGCGGCGGCGCTCGCCTTCCGCCACTGGGGCGGCGAGGGAATGCCGAACCACTGGCGCGTCGACGTGCCCGGCGGACGCCTCGCGGTGCGCATGTTCCCCACCGAGGAGGGCGAGCACGTCTCCCTCAGCGGCCCGGCGGAGCTCGTGTACCGCGGAGAGATCGAGCTGCCCGAGCAGTAGGCCCGCATCGGATCGACGTGCGGGGCGGAAACGGCGCCCTATCGTCGCGTCGCGCGGATGACGTGGAAGCCCTTGTGGCGCCCGGCGCGGTCGACATCGAGATCCGGGAACTCCGTCGCGATCCAGCGCTGCAGCGAATCGGCGCCCAGGTGCTTCGCGACGACGAGGTGAGCCGTGCCGCCCGGCACAAGTCGGGGCAGCCAGAGCCCCAGGATCCCGTGCAGCGCCTCTTTTCCCACGCGGATCGGCGGGTTCGAGCGGATCTCGGCGAAGCGGAGATCCTCGGGGACCTCATCGGGGGAGGCGACCCGCACGTTCTCGAGGCCGAGGCGCCGGGCGTTCTCGCGGGTGAGTTCGCGCGAGCGCTCGTTGACATCGACGGCCCACACCTCTCGACCGGGGGACTCGAGCGCGGCGGCGAGCGCGATGGGGCCCCAGCCGCATCCGAGGTCGAGGATCGGGCCGGCCGAACCTCCTGTCTCGCCGGGTTCGGGCGCCGAGAGGACGCGGAACAGCACCTCGGTGCCGCGATCCAGATGCTCCGGGCTGAACACACCGCCCGCCGTGACGACCGTGCGCGGCGCTCCGGCCAGCACCACCTCGATCTCGCGGGGCCTGTAGTCGCCGGCGGGTGTCTCGGAGAAGTAGTGCTGCGTCACGGATCAAGTATCCCACCGGCATCCCCCGGCGCCGTCCCCGCAGCCCGCACCCCGCACCCCGCGCTGCGCCGTGAGTGAACAGCCGCTGCGGGATCTCGGTGCGCCGACGTACACTGGAGGCCAGATGACAAAACGCTTTTCAGACGATTCAGACCGCACTCGCGATGCAGCGGATGCGGACCGCGCAGAGGACGCCCGCCGCACGGCGGATCCCGTGGCGGACGACGTGACAGACCGCACGGATCACGACCCGCTCGACCGGGTGCTCTCACGCACGTCCAGATCCGGATCGGCGACCGTGATCCGTGATCCGGGTGTTGACAACCTCACCGGCGGCGCGCAGGCACTGGGCGACGCCGAGCATGATCAGCTGGCGGAGGACCTCGACGCGATCCGCATGGAGCGAGAGGAGCGCGCGTCCCTGAAGCGCGTCGTCGGTCTCTCCACCGAGCTCGAGGACGTGACGGAGGTCGAGTACCGGCAGCTGCGCCTCGAGAACGTCGTGCTGATCGGCGTCTACGCGGAGAAGTCCGCCGAGGACGCCGAGAACTCGCTGCGCGAACTCGCGGCCCTCGCCGAGACGGCGGGCGCCCGCGTGCTCGACGGGCTGCTCCAGCGCCGCGCGAACCCGGATCCCGCGACCTACCTCGGCAAGGGCAAGGCGCAGGAGCTCGCCGAGCTCGTCACCGCGGTCGGCGCCGACACCGTCATCGCCGACACCGAGCTGGCGCCGAGCCAGCGACGCGCCCTCGAGGACGTGGTGAAGGTCAAGGTGATCGACCGCACCGCCGTGATCCTCGACATCTTCAGCCAGCACGCGAAGAGCCGCGAGGGCAAGGCCCAGGTCGAGCTCGCGCAGCTCCAGTACCTGCTGCCGCGTCTGCGCGGCTGGGGCGAGTCGATGTCCCGTCAGGCCGGCGGCCAGGTCGGCTCCGGCGGCGCGGGCATGGGCTCGCGCGGCCCGGGCGAGACGAAGATGGAGCTCGATCGGCGCAAGATCCACACCCGGATGTCGAAGCTGCGGAAGCAGATCGCCGGGTTCGCGCCTGCGCGCGAGGCGAAGCGGGCGAATCGCAAGCGCGGCGAGGTGCCGTCGGTGGCCATCGCCGGGTATACCAACGCGGGGAAGTCGAGCCTCCTCAACCGCCTCACGGGCACGCAGGAACTCGTGCAGAACCAGCTCTTCGCGACCCTCGACACCGCGGTGCGGCACGCCGAGACGGAGGACGGGCGCAGCTTCACCTACGTCGACACGGTCGGGTTCGTGCGCAATCTTCCCCATCAGCTGGTGGAGGCCTTCCGCTCCACCTTCGAGGAGGTGGGCGACGCGGACGTGATCCTCCACGTCGTGGACGCCTCCCACCCGGAACCGGCCGCCCAGCTGCAGACCGTTCGCGATGTCATCGCCGAGGTCGACGCTCAGGGCATTCCGGAGCTCGTGGCGTTCAACAAGTCGGACCTCATCGACGAGTCTCAGCGCCTGGTGCTGCACGGCCTCGCTCCCGACGCGGTGTTCGTGTCGGCGCGGACCGGGGAGGGGATCGATGAGCTGCGGCGCCGGATCGACGAGGCCCTCCCGATCCCGGATCGCGAGGTCACCGTGGTCGTGCCCTACGAGCGCGGCGAGCTGATCGCCGAGATGCACGAGCGCAACCGGGTGCTCTCCACCGAGTACGTGGAGGAGGGGACGCGGGTCCACGCCTATGTCACGTCGGAGATGCTCGCGAAGCTCGAGCCCTTCGTCGCGTGAGCGAGGTCATCCGCGCCGTAACACGGCGTAGTTAATACGGCGCAATCTGCGTGCCGGCGGGCGGGCCCGCCGGTTAGCTTGAAGGCGTTCCGGGTACGACACCCGGTTCTCCCCGAGCCACCACCCCGAAGGACGCCGATGCCCGCAACACTCCTGCCCAACGCCACCATTCTCGGATATCCGCGGCTGGGCCGCAGGCGCGAACTCATGGGTGCGGTGTTGTCCTTCTGGTGGGGCGCCACGCGCGTGGCCGAGCTCGCGGAGTCCGCCCGCGAACTGCGCGCGGCGACTCGCGCCCGGCTCGTCGAGCTGGGCCTCCCCGCGGCGGGGGGCGCGATCCCCGAGAGCTTCAGCTTCTACGATCAGGTGCTCGACGCGACTCTCGCTCTCGGCGCGATCCCCGCCCGCTTCGACGATGTCGCGGGCAGCGACCTCGTGAAGTACTTCGCTCTCGCTCGCGGTGACGAGGACCACCAGCCGCTCGAGATGACGAAGTGGTTCGACACGAACTACCACTACAGCGTGCCCGAGATCGACGAGGCGACGCCGTTCGCGGCCGATCCCGCCGCCCTCGTCGCGCGGCTCGCGGAGGCGGGGGACCAGGGGATCGAGTCGCGCCCCGTGCTCGTGGGTCCCGTGACCTACCTGCTGCTCGCCAAGGCCTCCGATCGTGGGGGGGGGGGGGGGCGGGCGC
>JAPSIU010000414.1 GCA_031178565.1 Leucobacter sp.
CGCGGACCGTGACGAGCGGCAGCTGCGCGCGCAGCTCGGCGGTCGCGGGGGCGGCGGCCGGCGTGGTCACGGCGCTCACTCGAGATCGGAGATGTCGACGCCGGCGACCGCTGCGATGTCCACGAAGGGCTGGAAGACCGCCGCGTCGGGCTCGACGATCGGCTCGACGCCCTCGGGGATGCCCTCGACGTAGAGGCCGAGCAGATCGGCGTTGTCGCTGCTCCACACAGCGGGGATGCCGGTGAGCAGCGCCGCGCGCTTCTCGTCGCTCATGCTCTGGCTGCCGAGCACGCTCAAGGCGATCGGCATCGAGATGCTCTCGCCGATCGATCGGGTCTCGCCCTCCTCGAACGGGAACATGGGGGTGCCCTGGCCGGCCATGGGCGGGAAGATCGTCGAGGTGCAGGCGACATCGGCCTGCCCCTGCTGCAGCGCCATGAAGCTGCGGTCGTGCCCGCCCGACATCAGCGCCTGGTAGTCCTCGTCCTTCGTCAGGCCCGCCGCGTCGAGCATGTGGATCGGCATGAAGTAACCGGACGAGGAGGCCGGGTCGGCGAAGGCGACCACCGTCTCGGGCGTGATGTCCTCGAGCGACTCCAGCGGCGAGTCGTCGAGCACGAGGCAGGTCGAGACCGGCTCGTCGGTGCCGGGCCAGGCGACGAGCGAGTCGACCTCACCCGTGTTGACGCCGAGGGCCGACGGGAAGCCGCTCATCATGACGATGTCGGAGTGGCCTGCGCGGACAGCCTCGATCGCGGCCGAGTAGCTCGGCACATCCGTGATCTCGACCTCCATGCCGGTCTCCTCGCCGAGGAGCCGCTGGAGCTCTTCGACGGGAGTGACGGCGTTGGGGTCGTCGCTCAGCGGGAGGGTCGCCATGCGGATGGTGTCGGGGGCGTCGTCGGAGGCGGACGCCTCGCCGGAGGATGAGCAGCCGGCGAGCAGGAGGGCGGATCCTGCGGCGAGCGCGCCGAGCAGGAGCGGGGTACGGGTACGCATCGGGGGTCCTTTCGGGAGGAACCGGCTCGTCGCCGGACACCCCTACGGTCACCGCCGCAAGTGACGCGCAATTGCGAGACCGCCGATATGAGAACCGAACTCTCGGTGAACGCGCGGTGACGCCGGCCTCGTGGCGTCCGGCGACCCCGCTCTGAGCGCCCCGACGCGGGCTACTGCCGGTACGACGCGAGGAAGTTGCCGATCCGCTCGACCGCCATCTCGAGGTCGCGCTTCCACGGCAGGGTCACGATCCGGAAGTGGTCGGGCGCGGGCCAGTTGAAGCCCGTGCCGTGCGTGACGAGGATCTTCTCCTGCCGCAGCAGGTCGAGCGCGAGGCGCCCGTCGTCGTGGATCTCGTGCACCTCGGGATCGAGCCGCGGGAACGCGTAGAGCGCGCCCTTCGGGTTCACGACGCTCACCCCGGGGATCGCGTTGAGCCCGTGCACCGCCGCGTCGCGCTGCTCGAGCAAGCGGCCCCCCGGCAGGATGAGGTCCTCGATCGACTGGTGCCCGCCGAGCGCCACCTGGATCCCGTACTGCGCGGGCACGTTCGGGCACAGGCGCGTGGAGGCGAGCAGCGTGAGCCCCTCGAGGAAGCCTCGCGCGTGATCCTTCGGGCCCGTGATCGCGAGCCACGCGGCGCGGAAGCCGGCCGCGCGGTACGTCTTCGACAGCCCGTTGTAGGTGAGCGTCAGCAGGTCGGGCGCGAGCGTCGCGATCGAGACGTGCTCCGCGTCGTCGTAGAGGATCCGGTCGTAGATCTCGTCGGCGAGGATGAGCAGCGAGTGCTGCCGCGCGAGCTCGACGATGCCCTGCAGCACCTCGCGCGAGTAGACGGCCCCCGTCGGGTTGTTCGGGTTGATGATGACGATCGCCTTCGTGCGCGGCGTGATCTTCGCCTCGATGTCGGCGAGGTCGGGCGCCCAGCCGGCGGACTCCTCGGTGAGGTAGTGGATGGGCGTGCCGCCGCCGAGCGAGGTCATCGCCGTCCAGAGCGGGTAGTCGGGCGCCGGGATGAGCACCTCGTCGCCCGCGTCGAGCAGCGCCTGCATCGTCATCGTGATGAGCTCGGAGACGCCGTTGCCGAGGTAGACGTCGTCGACCGTGAGCTGCGGGAAGCCGGGCACGTCCTCGTAGCGGGTGACGACCGCCCTGCGGGCGGGCAGCACGCCCTTCGAGTCGGAGTAGCCCTGGGCGGCGTGCAGGTTGGCGATCATGTCCTGCACGATCGTGTCGGGCGTCTCGAATCCGAACGGCGCGGGGTTGCCGATGTTGAGCTTCAGGATCCGGTGGCCCTCGGCCTCGAGCCTTGCCGCCTCGGCGGCCACCGGGCCGCGGATCTCGTAGAGGACGTGCTTGAGCTTCGACGACTGGTCGAGCGACTTGAGAGCCATTGCCCCATGCTAGGCGCGCTCCCGCGCCGCACGCCTCAGCCCGGCAGCTGCAGCAGCCCTCCGGCGGAGCGCGTGGTCGCGGCCGCGACGGCCATCGCGCGCTCGAGCGCGTCGCCCCATTCGCGCTCGTGCGCACGGGACATGA
>JAPSIU010000415.1 GCA_031178565.1 Leucobacter sp.
GTCGATGGCTGCAGTCGATCCAGTCACTCTGCCCAGTGCGAGCGACCGCCCGACACTGCATGCTGGTCGAGCACGGACTTCACTCGTCATGCGCAAAGGAGCTGAACCATGACAAAACTCAAACGAAGCCTCGGCTTCGGGGCCGCCTACGCCGCCTCGACGGGGCTCGTCGTCTCGGGTACCGCGATGGTCTCCCTCGGGAACGGATTCGGGATCGGCGGCCTCGCATTCGCCATCCCGGCGTTCATCGGCCTGATCATCATCGTCATGGTCGCGATCTCCTACGGAGAGCTCGCCTCGATGCTGCCGGGCGGCGGCATGGTCGGCGAGTACACCCTGCCCGCGCTCGGGCGCCTCCCGGCGATCCTCGCCGTGCTCGGAGGGTACCTCGTCCTCGTGTCGGCCGACGGCGGCACCCAGCTGCTCGTCGCGGGAGACTCCTTCGAGTCGCTCACCGGCTTCCCGGCGGCGGCGTTCTCGTTCCTCCTCCTGGCGATCCTGCTCGTGCTCAACATCTCGGGCGTCGACATCTTCGCCCGCGTGCAGATCCCCGTCGTCTTCGGAATGATGGGCATCCTCGCCGTGATGGGTCTCGCCGGCGTGTTCGGGATCTCCGGACGCGCGCCCGTCGACAACCCCGTGCTGAACACCGACTGGAGCACGCTCGCCTCGATGGGTGCGGTCGCCATCTGGCTTTACATCGGCATGGAGTTCGTCGCCCCGCTCGCGGAGGAGGTCAAGCGTCCCTGGAAGGTCATCCCCATGGCGATGATCATCGGGGTCGTCACGATCTTCGTCGTCGACGTGCTCTTCGGCTGGGGCGCCTGGCGCTACGCCGACCTCGCCGAGATGGCCGGCTCGTCCATCCCGCACGTGGTGGGCGCGACCGCGATCTTCGGCGGCGCGGGCGGCCTCATCATGACCGTCGTCACGATCCTCGCCTCGTTCTCGACGGGCAACTCCTACCTGGCCGCGATCCCGCGCATGCTCTACGGCCTCGCCAACGAGGGTCTGCTCCCGAAGTGGCTGGCGAAGGTGAGCAGGCGCACCCGCGTGCCCTGGGCCGGCATGCTCGTCACCGCCGCGTGCATGGCCGCCGTGCTCCTCTACTCGACCGTGTCGGAGGGCGGCATCGATCTGATCCTGAACCTCATCAGCATCGCGTGCACCACCTGGCTCTTCAGCTACATCATCGCGCAGGTCGACGTCATCGTGCTGCGGCGCCGCTACCCCAACGCGCGGCGCCCCTTCAAGACGCCGCTCTACCCCGTGCCGCAGATCCTCGGCATCCTCTCCTGCGGGTACCTGATCGTCTTCATCGTGCCCGACATGGAGCAGCGCATCGTGATCTGGACGAGCGCCGCCGTGATCCTCGCCGCCATCGCACTGTTCGCGGTGATCTGGCTGAAGCGCAACCGTCTGCCGCTCTTCACTCCGACGGATCTCACCCAGACGCAGAGCAACATCGTCGTGCGCTCCGAGAGCCTCGAGCACGAGTACGGCGACGTCCAGACTGCTGAGGCCGGGGCGGGGCACGCGAGCGAGGCCGGGAGATGAGCACCTCCTCGCTCCGACGCGACCCGTCGGCTCTGCGGAGCTCGAACGGGCGGCGGATCCCCCGCGCCAAGCGGCACGCGCTCGCCGGGGAGGGACCGATCGTGAACCGGGCTCGCGCTGCGCTCCGCCACGTGGCCGAGCAGTTCGGCACGATCACGGAGACGGATCCGACCACCGTGTCGGTCCGCACCCCGGACGGCATCCCGCTCGTGCTCAGCTACGACCCCGGGAACTACGTCTTCTCCCGGGTGTACAACCTGACGATCACCGCCCCGCTCCCCGAGGATTCCCCGATCCCCGCCGGGATCTCGCTCTCCCACCGCGAACGCGGCGGCGCCCGCTACGTGAGGAGCGCGGGGGCGCCCGCTTCGGGCGGACGGGCGGCGAGCGGCCGGCTCGCGCAGCTGAACGAGGCGCTGCGGGATCACGTCGACGGCATCGACCTGCTCACCTCCCGCGTGAGCGACGGAGGGACGGGCCGGAGCCTCACGATCACACCGATGGGCGGATCGTACGTCTGGGTGCTCATTCCGCCGGTCTTCAAGGCCACCGCCTTTCCCGCGGGCGAACCGCAGCGGATCCTCTCGCTCATCCGCGAGTTCCGCACCTGGCGACCGCGCGAGGCCGCGCGGTCCGTCACCCCCTGAGCGTCCTGCTCCCCGAGTACTTCACCCCAACGAAAGGATTCTCATGATCACGCTGAAGGCCGCTGTCTTCGTCGGCCCGGAGCAGCCGCTCGAGATGCGGGAGCTCCAGATCTCCTCGGAACCGGGACCGAACGAGGTGCTCGTGCGCCTCGCGGCCTCGGGGGTCTGCCACAGCGACCTGCACGCCCTCGACGGCGACTGGGAGACCCCTGCGCCCCTCGTGCTGGGCCACGAGGGAGCCGGCGTCGTCATCGCGGTCGGCTCCGAGGTCTCCGACCTCGAGGTCGACGACCACGTCATCCTCTTCTGGCACGAGGGCGTCCAGGA
>JAPSIU010000416.1 GCA_031178565.1 Leucobacter sp.
TGAGCTTGTCGCGGGTCGCCTCGCCCTCGTGGACGTGCTTGTCGTGCAGTTCCAGAGCGAGCTGCAGCATCGCGCTCGACTTCACGGCATCGGGCTGCGGGCCCGACGTCGTCGCCGGCGCGGCGGCCTTCTCGGCGGGGACGACCGGTGCGGCCGGAGCGTCGACGACGATGGTCTGCTCGGAAGCCGCCTGCCCCGTCGATTCAGTCGATCCCGAGCGCGCCTCGCACTCCTCGAGCTTCGTCGTGAGCTCTTCGATCTGCGCGCGCAGCTCGGCCTTCTCCTGCTCGTGCTGACGCAACTCCTCGACGATCGTGTCGAGGAAATCATCGACCTGGTCGAGATCGTAGCCGTCGCGGAACTTGGTGATCGTGAACTTCTGATTCACGACGTCTTCGGGAGTCAGGGCCATCGTTACGTCTCTTTCGCTTCGGGACCACTGCAGTGGTCATAGGTCAACGCTAGCAAAGAATGCCGGGTTCGCGCAGAGAACCCGCGCCTTCTCCTGCTAGCCGGGGATGATCGCGAGCAGAATCCAGCAGGAGAGCATGGTCAGCATCCAGCCGAGGTCGAGGGAGATCTGCCCGAGCCGGATCGGCGGGAGCACCCTGCGGAACATGCGGATCGGCGGATCCGTCACGGAGTACACGAGCTCCACGACGACCGCGAGCGGGCCGCGCGGGCGGAAGTTCCGATTCAGCACGAGTATCCAGTCGAGCACGAAACGCACCCACAGCACGAGCGTGTACACGCGCAGGAGGATCTCGGCTACGGTACCGATCGCGAACAGGATCTCCACGGGTTACGCGGAGGGTGCTACGAAGAACGAGCCGCTGTCGTTCTGCCGCGACTCGTCACTGCCCACCCCGATGTGCTCGGGCGAGAGGAGGAACACCTTGCTGGTGACCCGCTCGATCCGCCCGTGCAGACCCATCGTGAGCCCGCTGGCGAAGTCGATCAGCCGCTTGGCGTCGCCCTCGTTCATCCGGGACAGGTTGATGATGACGGGAACGCCCTCGCGGAAGCTCTCCGCGATGACCTTCGCGTCGCGGTACTCGGTCGGGTGCACGGTGAGGATCTCGTTCATCGGCTGCGCCGCCGGCTGCTTCGTCGGGGTGACCCGACGCAGGGGGGTGACCGCGGCGGGACGCTGCGGCGCCGGCCGGCTCGACGCCGGTTTCGCCGCGGGAGCGGACTGCACGGACTGCGAGGCCGAAGCGGCGGGGGCCGGCTGCTGCTGAGCCGGTGCGTTCTGCTCCTCGAGGTCCTCCTCGGCGAGGCCCAGGAACACCATGGTCTTCTTCAGCGGGTTGCTCATCTTCTCTCCCAACGGTGCGGTGTCTCGAGACTATCTGGGGTCGGGCCGTTTGCCCGTGATTGCGCTGCCGATGCGGAGGTGTGTCGCACCCGCGGCGATGGCCTCGGCGTAGTCGTGGGTCATGCCCGCCGAGATGGCGGAGGCCTCGGGCTCGAGCGCGCGGACGCGCTCCGAGTACCCGGCGAGCCGCTCGAACGCGCGCTCCGGGGCCTCGTCGAGGGGCGCCACGGCCATGACGCCGCGCAGACGCAGCGACGGGGCCTCGAGCACCCGCTCGGCGAGCGCCTCGATCCCGGGCGGCTCGACGCCCCCGCGGCCGGGCTCGTCGGTCAGGTTGATCTGCACGAAGGCGTCGATCACCCGCTCGCCGTCCGCCAGGGCGTCCACGAGCCGCTCCCGGTCGATGGAGTGGATGGCGCTCGCGTAGCGCGCGGCCTGCCGCGCCTTCTTCGTCTGCAACTGGCCGACGAAGTGCCAGCGGAGGTCGAGCGCCGCCAGCTCCTCGGCCTTCGCCTGCGCCTCCTGGTGGCGGTTCTCGCCGACGTCGCGCACCCCGAGTTCCGCGAGCGCGGAGACCAGGCTCGCGGGGTGGAACTTCGTGACGACGATGAGCGTCACCCCATCCGGATCGCGGGAGGCTCGGCGGCACGCGTCCGCGATGCCCTCGCGAACCGCTGCGAGCCGCTCCCCGAGGCCGGGGAAGCCCTGGGTCTCGTCACCGCTCACGTGCTACCTCAGGAACTCGGGGATGTCGAGGTCCTCGTCATCGTCCCCGTCGAACGCCGGATCCGGCAGCTGCGCCTCGACGGGCGGATTCAGCACCTCGCCGAACTGACCCGTGGGGGGGTTCTTGGCCTCCGCGGGCTTCTCCCCCGCGGCGTTGAACCCCGGGAAGCCGAGACCCGTCGCCTCGCCGGCGCCGGAGCTCGTCCTGGCCGTGGGTGCGGCCACCTCTTCGAGGCTCTCGATGTGGCTGCCGCGGCGGCCCCGCTCGGGCGCGGGCGATGCCTGCTGGGCTGCGTCCGCGTCGAAGCCGGCCGCGATCACGGTGACGCGCACCTCGTCGCCGAGGGTGTCGTCGATGACCGTGCCGAAGATGATGTTGGCCTCCGGGTGCACGACGTCCTGCACGAGCGTCGACGCCTCGTAGATCTCGCTGAGCGCCAGGTTGGAGGACCCCTGGATCGACAGCAGCACGCCGTGGGCGCCCT
>JAPSIU010000080.1 GCA_031178565.1 Leucobacter sp.
GGCGGCGCACCTGCTGCTTCGCCCAGTCCAGCGCTCCCGTCGCCGCGCCGACGTAGACCGCGCCGAACGCGGGCTGGGAGGAGCCGAAGACGGTCTCCGCGACGGTCGCGTCGAGGTGCCCGACCGGGAAGGAGTTGAACACGTCGGCATCGGGCACGAAGACGTTCTCGAACTCGAGGTCGTTGCTCTGCGTCGCGCGCATCCCCATCATGTTCCAGACGTTGTGGGTCGTGATGTTCGGGTCATTCAGGTCGACCTTCAGCATGAGCAGCCGGGGGCCGTTCTCGGGGTCGTCGTAGCGCGCCGTAGTGGAGGCGTGGGTCGCGACCGCGGAGTTCGTGCCGAAGTTCTTGCGGCCCGTGATCCGGAAGCCACCCTCGACCCGCTCGGCTCGCGTGCGGGCATCGGTCATCAGGTTCGGGGTGCCGAACTCGCTCGTGATCGCGGCCCAGATGAGCTTGCCCTCGGCGGCGTCGCGCAGCAGGGCCTCGAGACGCTCATCCTTCGTCGCCCGCCACACCGCGGCCCACTGGGCGAGCGGCGTGAAGTGCATGTTCACGGCGAGCGCGGTCGCCGCGTCGCCCTGCGCGATGCGCTCGACGATCGGGATGACCTCGAAGAGGGTCGCGCCGTGGCCGCCCAGCTCCTCGGGCACAGAGAGGTTCAGCAGGCCGATGCGGCGCATGTCCTCGTAGTTCTCGTGCGGGAACTCGTTGTTCGCGTCGTTGGCCGCGGCGCGGTCGCGGAACTTCTCGATCAGTTGGTCCGCCATCGCCAGGAACTTCTTCTGACGATCGGTGTACAGCTGCTTCATGGAGTGGTCCTTCCGGGGGATCGGGATCTGGGTCGTCGGGAGTCAACGGGGGACCGGGGCGTGCGACCCGTAGGCGCGCGACCCGTAGGTGAGGGTCGTCGCGTCCGTCGCCTTCGCGTCGACGACGCGCCCGATGATGAGGAGGTGGCTGCCGGCGACGAGGAACTGCTCAGCGTGGCAGTCGAAGACGGCCGAGGCGCTCGGCAGCACGGGGGAGCCCGTGCGCATCGACGACCATTCCTCGCCGAACTTGTAGCGGGTGTCAGGACCGGCGGCACCGGCGAAGTCCTGCGCGATCGGGATGTTCTCGGTGGAGAGCACGTTGACGGCGAAGCAGCGGTTGGTGCGGACGGCGTCGGCGACGGGTGCGCCGCGGAAGAGGCCGATCACGAGCGTCGGGGGGTCGGCCGAGACCGACATCATGGCGGTGACGGTCTGTCCGAACCGGCCGGCCGTGCCGTGCGTAGTCACGAGGGTGACGGCCGAGGCGACCTTGCCCATGCCGGAGATGAACGACTGGCGGACCTCGGGACCCTTGGCGGGCGAGAGTTCCAATCGGTGCAGATCGGGGTCCTGGGTCATGGTGCCTCCCTGTGTCGTCGCGCCGCCTGCGGTGATGGCGTCGGATTTCAGTCTGAGCGCGGATATGTCTTGAATCAAATAGATTTTTTGGGGGATTATCATCGTGATCCGGTATGAATGGACGCATGGGATTCGCTCGCGCCAGTATCTCGCTACCGCAGATCGAGACCTTCGTCGCTGTCGCCGACGCGGGCACGCTCACTGCCGCCGCCGCCGCGCTGCACACGTCGCAATCGAATGTGTCGGTCGCCCTCTCGAAGCTCGAGCAGCAGCTCGGCGTCGAGGTGTTCGTGCGGCAGCGCTCGAAAGGAGTGGCGCTCACCCGCGAGGGGCGGCAGCTGCTCGGGCGGGCGCGGTCGATCCTCGAGGACGTCAGGCGGTTGGAGGAGAGCGCCTCGGGTGCCCGAGACGATCTGCGGGGCGAGCTGCGCTTCGGCTGCTACGTACCCCTCACCTCCTTCTACGTCCCGCCGCTCGTCGCCGCGCTAGGCGCTGCGGCGCCGGCGCTCGCCGTCGAAGTGCGAGAGGGGGCGCAGGATGAGTTGCAGGACGCGGTTGCCGGGAACGACCTCGACCTCGCCCTCGTCTACGACCAGAACGTGCCGGACGGGCTGCGCTTCGTGCCGCTCGTGCGCGTCTGGCCGTACGCGATCGCCGCGCGGGACAGCAGCATCGCCGCTGCGGGGAGCGTTTCGCTCCGCGAGCTCGCGCGGCACACGATGATCTCGTACGAAGCGTCGTTCACCGTCGAGCGATCCCTCGATCTGTTCCGCTCGGCCGGGCTGCGGCCGCCGGAGGAGGTGCGGGCGCGCAGCCTCGACTCCGTGCGCGCGCTCGTCGCGGCGGGAATGGGGTTCGCGATCCTCAATCAGCGCTGGGCGAGCGGCGCCACCGCCTCCGGTGCCGAGGTGGACGAGGTCGAGATCGAGGACGATGTGGAGCCGATGCAGCTCGGCGTCATCATGCGGCCCTCGGCGGAGACGGCGCGCCTGCGCCTGGCGGTGGAGCAGCTGCGGCACATCGCGCGGCGCAGGCATTCCGGCCCGCCGCCCGCGGCCGGTCCGCCGAGGTGACCGCGGCGGGAGCCCGGCGGGTCAGCCCGCCATCGGTTTCCGGAGCGGGTCGATGAGGGCGGCGTGAGCGGCGAGGATCCGTTCGCGCGTCGCAGCCGCCGGCATCAGCACCGAGGTCACGAGCCAGCCCGCGTTGCTCGCGGCGATCGCGTCGACCGTCCGGTCGATATCGACGCCGTGCCGCAGCTCGCCGTCCTCGCGGGCCTCGAAGAGGAAGCGGCGCATGAGCTCCCGCCAGCGCAGGTTGTTGGCCTGGTGGATGCGCAGGATCTCCGGTTCGCCCGACGCGTGCTCCCAGAACGCGAGCAGCACGCGCGCGTGGCCCGAGCCCTTGTCCTCGAGGGGCAGGATCTCGCGGCACACGATCTCCAGCGCGTCGAGCCCGCGCATGCCGACGAGCTGCCGCTGCATGCGAGCGTTGACATCCGCTGTGAGGTGCTCGAAGGTGGCGATGAGCAGACTGCGCTTGTTGGGGAAGTAGCGTCTGCTCGCACCGTGCGCGTAGCCAGTCTCCTCGGCGATCTCCCGCATGGTGTGCGGGTTGATCCCCGACCGGGAGATGACGTTCGTCGCCGCCGCGGCGATATGCGCGCGGCGCTCCGCGTGATCCACGATTTTCGGCACCGATGCTCCTCCCGTTGACATGCATCTTAGAGGGAGGTCCGCGTATCGGTGGACTTGACTATCCCGGAGAGCGGACCGGGCGGTTGTGCGCCGCAATGCGGGGGTGTTTAATCTCGAGCTAGAGATTAAAACTATCTCGTTCTGATACTCCCATCACGCACCGTCCGGCTGCTCCGACAGCGAGCGAGGCTCCTCCCGGTCTCGACGGACACAGGTCACTCAAGGAAGAGAGACGGCATCATGAGACGTAAGTTTGCGCATCGAGGCATAGCGGTGATCGGCTCGGCAGCCACTTTTGCCCTGCTGCTGGCCGGCTGCTCCGGCGGCGGGTCCGCCCCCGACGATGAGGAGGGCGGCGAGATCACCGCCCTCACCGTTCAGACAACGGGCGTCGTCTCCGACGGCGCTCTGATTCTCGGCATCGAGCAGGGTTTCTTCGAGGAGGAGGGGCTCGAGATCAAGACCTCGATCGGCGCCAACCCGGCCGCCGGCCTCGCCGCTGCCCAGAGCGGCCAGGTCGACATCGCCTACGCGCCGAGCCTGCCGTTCCTCAAGGCGACATCGGGCGGCGTCGCGATGCGGGCCATCGCCGCCGGGGACGGCTTCGAGGATGGTGCCGGCGCGAGCGATGACCCGGCGCAGTTCGACGACACGGGCATCTACGCGAGTCCGAAGAGCGGGATCACCGAGATCGCCCAGCTTAAGGGCAAGACCGTGGCGGTGCCCGCGCGCGGGGCGCAGTTCGAGGTGACGATCGCGGGGGCGCTCAAGGACGAGGGTGTGGACCCGGCCTCAGTGAAGTGGGTCGTGCTCGACTTCACCTCGGCGGTTTCGGCGCTCGAGAACGGCACCGTCGACGTGATCGGCGTCGTCAACCCGTTCACCAAGCAGGCCGAGGCGGCGGGCGGTACGCTGATCGCCTCGCCGGCCGTCACCTTCTTCGAGGAGGGCTCCGTCGGCCTGTGGACATCCGCCACCGCCACCATCGAGAAGAAGACCGACGCGATCGACGGCTTCGTCCGGGCGATTGAGAAGTCGAACGCCTACGCCAACGAACATCCCGAGGACGCCATCGCGAAGGGGCTCGAGTACACCGGCGCCAAGCTGAAGGTCGAGGATGTCAAGGTGCCTTACTGGCCGACCGAGATCAGGGACGCGGACCTTGAGCGCGCGGCGACCAAGATGGCCGACCTGGGCTTCCTGCCGCAGACGCCCGACGTCTCGAAGCTGATCTACAGAGGATAGCTCCGATGCGCAGGCAGACCGTTCTCCAGTACGCCGTCGGCGTGCTCGGGGTGCTGCTGATGCTTCTCGTCTGGCAGCTCGTCGCGATGGGAGGGGCGGCGGGAAGCACCCTCCCGTCGGCAACGGATGCCATCGGCGCGCTCATCGAGCTCCTGGTGGCGCCGCAGCTCTGGAGCGAGCTGTGGGTGACGCTGCTGATGGCGCTCTCCGGGCTCCTGCTGGCAGTCGCGGCCGGTGTGCTCGTCGGCGTCGCGATCGGCACCTCGCCCCTGGCGATGCACGCCTCGCGCGTCCCACTCGAGTTCCTGAAGCCCATCCCGCCCATCGTCATCCTGCCGGTCGCCGTGCTCGTGCTCGGTCCCACCGCGAACATGGGCGTCGTGCTGGTGGTCATCGGCTGCTTCGTCTCCATCACCGTGCAGTCCGCAGCGGGCGTGTTCGACACGGACCCGGTGGCGAAGGCGACGGGGCGGTCGTACGGGATGAGCAGCGCCGAGATCATGGGGCGCATCGTGATCCCGAACGCGATGCCCTACATCGGCACGTCGATCCGCGTCGCGGCGCCGATCGCCCTCGTCGTCGCCGTCGTCGCGGGCCTGCTCGGCGGCGGCCCCGGCCTCGGTCAGAGCCTGCTGCTCGCGCAGCTCGCGGGCAACCGTCCGCAGGTGTTCGCGTACGTGCTGATCCTGGGCATCCTCGGCCTCGTGATCCAGGGAGTCAGCCAGTGGGCCGAGCGCCGAGCGCTGCACTGGCACCCGCAGTACCGGAAGGACGCGCGATGAGTCTGCTCACGAGCTCGATCAACATCCGTACGAGGACCGCGCGCCGACAGCGCACCCCGAGGCGGATCCCGATCTGGACGCTGATCGGTGCCGAGATCCTCACCCCGATTCTGCTGCTCGCGGCGTGGTGGTTCGCGTCGGCGCGCTCCACGAACACCTTCTTCCCGCCGCTGCAGTCGATCCTGACGCGGCTCATCGAGATCGCGCAGACCCCGAAGTTCGCCGCCGACATCGCCTCGTCGCTCGGCAATCTGAGCGTCTCCTTCCTCCTCGCCGTCGTGCTCGGGGTCGCGCTCGGTACAGGGTTCGGCCTGATCCGCCCGCTGGGGTGGCTGCTCGAACCGGCGATGCACTTCTTCCGGGCGATCCCGCCGGTCGCGCTCGTGCCGATCTTCGTGTCGCTGTTCGGCTTCGGCAACGAGACCCGCATCCTCTCGATCACCCTCGCCGCGATCTTCCCGGTGCTGATCTCCACGATTGACGGGGTGCGCGCGAGCGAACCCGTGCTCGAAGCGGTCAGCCGGGTGTATCGGCTCACCCTGTCCCAGCGGCTGTTCTCGGTCATGCTCCCCGCGGCGAGCCCCCGCATCCTGTCGGGGGTGCAGGTGAGCCTCATCGCGGCCTTCGTGGTGATGATCGCGAGCGAGATGCTCGGCGCGTCCCAGGGTCTCGGCGCGGCGACCCTCTACGCGCAGCAGACCTTCGCGATCGCCGACATGTGGGCCGGGATACTGGTGCTCGGCGTCATCGGCTATGTCAGCACCGCGCTGCTGACCCTCTTCCGCCGGTGGATCCTCCGCTGGTACATCGCCTCCCAAGAGCAGGAGAAGAAAGCATGACCGTCGAATCGACCGACATCGCCGCGACGCCGCGGCTCAGCGTGCAGGGCCTCGCGAAGACCTACGAGACGAAGAAGGGCGCGGTGCCGGTCATCGCGGACCTGACCTTCGAGGTGGCGGCGGGAGAGGTCGTCTGCATCGTCGGTCCATCCGGCATCGGCAAGACGACGCTGCTGAAGTGCCTGACCGGCCTGCAGAGCGTCTCGGGCGGCAACATCCGGATCGACGGCAAGCAGATCGATGGTCCGCCGGAGGAGATGGCTCTGGTGTTCCAGGAGTACACGCGGTCGTTGATGCCGTGGCTCACTGTCGAGAAGAACGTGCGGCTGCCGCTGAAGCACCTCCGTCTGCCGCGGGCGGAGCAGGAGGAGCGGATCTCGTCGGCGCTCGCCGCCGTCGGGCTCGCGGGGGCCGAGTCGAAGTATCCGTGGCAGCTGTCGGGCGGCATGCAGCAGCGCGTCGCGATCGCCCGGGCGATCGCGTATCGACCGGAGGTGCTCGTGATGGACGAGCCGTTCGCCTCGGTCGATGCGCAGACCCGTTTCGAGCTCGAGGACCTCTGCCTCAGGATCCGCGAGCAGTTCGGCATGACAATCATGCTGGTCACGCACGACATCGACGAGTCGGTATACCTGTCGGATCGGGTGGTCGTGCTCGGTGAGCGGCCCGCGAGGGTGACCGAGATCATCGATATCGATTTCGGCAGCCCGCGGGATCAGATCACGACGCGGGCACGTCTGGAGTTCGCCGAGCTGCGCACGCAGATCTTCGAGCTGATCCAGAAGGCGAAGTGACATGACGGACCGCAGGGGCTACGAGCGCTTCGAGGGCGTCGTCGGGGAGTTCGCCTCGGACTCGACGCCCTGGTGGCCGCGGCGCCCGAGCGCCCAGGGGGCCCCGAACGTCGTCGTAATGCTCGTCGATGACCTCGGCTTCAGCGATCTGGAGCCGTTCGGCAGCGAGATCCCGACGCCGCACGTCTCCGCGCTGGCCCGCGAAGGCTGGGTGTTCACCAACTACCGCACGGCCCCGATGTGCTCGCCGTCCCGCGCCGCGCTCATGACCGGGCTCAACCCGCACCGGGCCGGCTTCGGGTTCGTGGCCCACACCGATCCCGGCTACCCGGGATTCGCCGGCGAGCTGCCGGAGGACGCACCCACGCTTGCCGAGTCGCTCCGGGCCGGCGGCTACGCGACCTTCATGGTCGGCAAATGGCACCTGACCGTCGAATCGCGCCTGCACGACGCCGCCGACAAGTCATCGTGGCCGCTGCAGCGCGGCTTCGACCGCTACTTCGGCAGCATGGACGGCTTCACCTCGCTGCACCACCCCCATCGGCTCGTCCGCGACAACTCGGCGGTGTCCGTCGACGACTTCGCCGACGGCTACTTCCTCACCGACGAGCTCACCGACGAGGCGCTCGGGATGATCGACGACCTGCGGGCGAACGACGCTACGAAGCCCTTCTTCCTCTACTACTCCCACACTTCGGTGCACGGGCCGATCCAGGCCAAGGACGCCGACATCGCCCGGTTCGCCGGGCGATACGCGGCGGGGTGGAACGCGCTGCGGGAGGCCCGGTTCGCGAGGCAGCGGGAGCTCGGGATCGTGCCCGAGCACGCCGAGCTGCCGGGCGACGGGCTGCCCGACGCCGCGCACATCCCCGCCTGGGATTCGCTCTCCGCCGAGGAGCAGCGGCTCTTCGCCCGGCACATGGAGGTCTACGCCGCGGCGGTGCACGAGATCGACGAGAGCATCGGGCGCATCACCGCGCACCTGGAGCGGATCGGCGAGCTCGACAACACCGTCTTCGTGCTCACGAGCGACAACGGCGGCACCTCCGAGGGCGGCGTCACCGGCACGCGCAGCTACTTCGCGCAGTTCGCCCAGATCGCGGGGCTCCCCGACGACTGGGTGCGCGACGTGCCCAGGGATCCGGAGGACGTCGGCGGGCCGCGGCTCTTCGGCCAGTACCCGGCCGGGTGGGCGCGCGTGTCGAACACCCCGTTCCGCGCCTTCAAGTCGTCGACCTACGAGGGCGGCGTGCACGCTCCGCTCATCATCTCCTGGCCGGACGCCCCGTACCGCGGCCGCGGCCTCCGCGAGCAGTTCGTCTCAGTCAGCGACCTGACGCCGACGCTGCTCGACCTGACCGGCGTCCTGCCGCTCGCCGAGCGGGGCGGGCGGCCGGCGCAGGAGATGGACGGAGCGAGCGCGGTCGACGTACTCGCGGCGCCCGGGGCCGGGGGGCGCCGGAGCCAGTACTTCGAGTGCATCGGGCGGCGCGCCCTCATCGACGGGGACTGGAAGGTCGTGTCGCCCGCTCCGCCGACGAAGCGCGAGGGCGGGGCCGGCGGGCGCTGGGAACTCTACGACCTCATGGCCGACCCGACCGAGACCCGCGACCTCTCGTCGGAGCAGCCGGTGCTCACGGGCGAACTCGCCGAGCGCTGGCGCGAGGAGGCCTGGCGCAATGCGGTCTTTCCCCTGGACGACGACGGCACCCTGCACGCCCGCCGACCCGAGACCGAGGAGGCGCTCGGGAAGCCCGTGACCCTGCGCCCCTACGCGGCGCCCCTGGAGCGGTATCGGTCAGCGCAGCTCACCGTGCTCCGATCCTTCTCGATCGAAGTCGAGCTCCTGATCGAGGCCGGTGCCGCGGGAGTCATCGTCGCCCACGGTGACCAGGGCGGAGGTTACGTGCTCGCGGTGGAGGGCGGGTGCACGAGCATCGCCTACAACGCCTACGGCGAGATGCTCCGGGCGCAAGGGGCGCGGCTGGCCGCCGGGATCCACCGCCTGCGCCTCGAGTTCTCGGAGGTCCCCAACCTGCGCTGGTCGGTTTCGCTCGAGACGGACGGCGTCGCCGACGCGGCCGTCCCATCGGTGCCGATGCTCATGGGCATGGCCCCGTTCACCGGCATCAGCGTGGGCTACGACTACGGCAGCCCCGTCGACTGGGACCTGTACGAGCGCCACCGATCCTTCCGGTTCTCCGGCGGCGAGATCCGCGGCGCGACGTACGTCCCCGGCGCGCGGTCGGAGCACGATCCCACGGTGATCAAGGCTGTGGGGGAGGCGGTCGCCGCGGCCGTGGACTGACACAGTCGCCCTGTCGGTGTTCTGATGAGCGGACTGCGGCATTGGCGCAGTTTTGAGCAGATGCAAAAATTGCCGAGGACGGAGACCCCGTGTTCACAGGTCCCGGCGGAAAGGAACAGCGATGTCCCAGGAACCCTCGCGCGACTACAGCGCGTACAAGACCCGAGCCAAGCGCTTCTGGCACCCGATGGGCCCCGCCGCGCCCGGGGCCGGCGGAGAGACCGTGATCATCGTCGGCAGCGAGGGCAACTATGTCACCGACGTCGACGGCCGTCGCCTGCTCGACGGTGTCGCGGGCCTCTGGAACGTGAACGTCGGGCACAACCGGCCCGAGGTCAAGCGCGCCATCGTCGAGCAGATGGACGAGTTGGCGTACTACCAGATGTTCGACGGCGTCGCGCACCCCCGCGTGTACGACCTCGCCGACCGCCTCGTCAAGATGTTCGCCCCCGAGTCCGCGAGTCGTGTGCTCTTCGGTTCGAACGGCTCCGACGCGGTCGAGACCGCGCTCAAGATGTCGCGGCAGTACTGGATCGCCGCGGGGGAGCCCTCCCGCACTCGCTTCCTCTCGCTGCGCAGTTCCTACCACGGCATGCACATCGGCGGCACCTCGGTCGGCGGCAACGCCGTCTACCACTACAACCACGGCCCGCTCCTTCCGGGCGTCGAACTGCTCGATGCCCCCTTCCTCTACCGCAACCCGTGGGAGGAGGAGGATCCGGCGGTGCTCACCGACCACCTGATCCGCCAGCTCGAGGAGCGGATCGAGTTCCTCGGCCCCAAGACGATCGCCGCGTACATCGCGGAGCCCGTGCAGGGCGCGGGAGGCGTCATCGTGCCGACCGACGACTACTGGCGCCGTGTGCGCGAGGTGCTCGATCGCCACGGGATCCTGATGATCGCCGACGAGGTCGTCACCGGATTCGGGCGCACCGGCAGCATCCTCGGCAGCCGGGGCTGGGGCGTCGCCCCCGATATCCTCGTGTTCGCGAAGA
>JAPSIU010000417.1 GCA_031178565.1 Leucobacter sp.
ATGACGAAGGAGTACAGCGCCACTTCGCCGAACATGAAGGACCAGTGGTCCGGGAACACCTTGCGGCCGAATTCGCGGAGGATTCCGGAGCCGCCGACACGTGCGTCGACGTCACCATTCGGCGCGGCGAGGTGCACGCGCTCATCGGGGAGAACGGCGCCGGAAAGTCGACCCTCGGCAAGATCCTCTCGGGCCAGGTGCGGTCGAGTGCCGGCAGCATCCGGGTGGACGATCGAGTCGTCGCCTATCGCGAGCCGCACGAGGCCCTCGCCGACGGTATCGCGATGATCGACCAGGAGCTCGCGCTGCTCCCCGACAGCACGGTGCTCGACAACGTCTTCCTGGGCAGCGAGCGGAGCCGCGCCGGGGTGCTCGACCTCCCCTCCCAGCGCGCCCGGTTCGCGGAGCTGCTCCAGGAGACCGGCTTCCAGCTCGACCCGAGGGCGATCGTGAAGACGCTGCGGCTCGCCGACCAGCAGAAGGTCGAGGTGCTGCGCGCGCTCGCCCGCAACGCAGAGCTGATCGTGATGGACGAACCCAGCGCCTCGCTCAACCCCGTCGAGGTCGAGCAGCTGCACGCCATCATCCGCGGGCTCAGGGACCGCGGCGCCACCGTCGTGCTCGTCTCGCACTTCCTCGAGGAGGTGCTCGCGATCACGGACGCCGTGACGGTGCTGCGCGACGGATCGCTCGTCAAGACGAGCCGTACGACCGACGAGACCAAGGAGAGCCTCATCTACGCGATGCTCGGGCGCCACCTGGACGACGAGGCCGGCAGCTCCGGATCCGCCCCGGAAGGGGTCCCCGTGTTCGAGGCGGTGCACCTCGTCAACGACACGCTCAAGGGGGTGTCGATCTCGGTGCGGCCGGGCGAGATCCTCGGGGTGAGCGGTCTCGTCGGCAGCGGTCGCACCGAACTCTGCCGCGCCATGTTCGGCGCCGACCGCGTCAGCTCGGGCGAGCTGCGGATCGACGGCAGGACCGTGCGCTTCGCCGACCCGTTCGACGCGATCCGGGCGGGTGTCGCCATGCTGCCCGAGAACCGCAAGGAGCTCGGCCTCCTCATGGGCCGCTCGATCACCGAGAACATCACCCTGCCGCACCTCGGCAGATTCTCCCGGTTCGGCATCATCAGCGGCCGTCGCGAGCGGCGCAGAGCGCAGGAGCTCGCCGTCAGGGTCGGGGTGAAGACGCCGAACATCGAAGACATGGTCTCCACCCTCTCGGGCGGGAATCAGCAGAAGGTCGTGCTCTCGAAGTGGCTCGTGTCCAATCCGCGAGTGCTGATCGTCGACGAGCCGACCCGCGGCGTCGACGTCGGCGCCAAATCGTCGATCTACGAGATCCTCCGCGAGCTCGCCCGCAGCGGGATCGCGATCGTCGTCGTGTCGAGCGAGATCGAGGAGATCCTCGCGCTCGCGCACAGCATCGTCGTGATGGCGCGAGGGCACCTCGTCGGCCGGTTCGACCGGGCCGGGGTCACCAAGGATTCGCTCCTCGCCGCTGCGTTCACGGTGCCGGGGGAGGATCCCGCGGAGGAATCAGGGCCTCGGACTCGGAACGCACCACAGGAACTCTCAGTGAAGGAGACGATCGCGTGACCATACAACTCGAACGCGAGTCCGTGCCCGCCGCCGCGCGCGACCGGAGTCCGCACGGCATCGGACGGTTCATACTCGACAAGCTCCGCGACTACGGCATCGTGTTCGCCTTCGTGGTGCTCTTCGTCGTGCTCTCCTTCTCGTCGAGCGCGTTTCTCACTCCGAGCAACCTGCTCAACCTGCTCGACCAGTCCGTGACCGTCGGCATCCTCGCCTGCGCAGCGACCCTCGTCATCATCGCGGGGGGCTTCGACCTCTCGATGGGCGCCGTCTTCGCGGTCTGCGCGATCATCGGCGGGCAGGTCACGAACCTCGCCGGCGCCCCGGCGGGGATCCTCGCGGCCCTCGCGGCCGGCGCGATCTTCGGCGCGCTCAACGGCGCGCTCACGACGGTCGGCAAGCTGAATCCGTTCGTCGCGACCATCGCGACGACCATGGTGTTCCGCGGGCTGGCGCTCGCGGTCTCGGGCGGCTTCCTCATCACGATCGCCGACCAGTCCTTCAAGCTGCTGGCCCAGCCGCGGATCCTCGGCGTGAAGGTGTCGATCATCATCTTCATCGTCTTCGCGCTGCTGTGCGCGTTCCTGCTCAACCGCACCGTCTTCGGGCGTCACATCTTCGCCGCCGGCGGCAACGCGCAGGCCGCCCGGCTCGCGGGGGTCAGGGTCAATCGCGTGCGCGCGATCACCTACGTCATCATGGGAGCGGCCGCGGCACTCGCGGGGCTCCTCTCCGCCTCCCGCACGCTGACCGTCGACGCGAACACGGGCGCGGGGATCGAGTTCACCGCGCTCGCCGCGGTGCTCGTCGGAGGCACCTCCGTCATGGGCGGTTCGGGAGCGATCTGGCGCACCGTGCTGGGGGCGCTCCTGCTCCAGCTCGTCAGCAACGGATTCAACCTGCTGGGCGTCGAGCCCATG
>JAPSIU010000418.1 GCA_031178565.1 Leucobacter sp.
CGAGCGTTGCTGCAGTCGTCAGCAGCGCGACGGCGATGAGCGTCTCTGGGAGCCGCGGCAGTGTGTCGAGCATGTGCGATCGAGTGTACCGGGATCCGTGCGGGAGGGCGACGCGTCGGCCCGCCGCCTCGGCGCGGTGTCCGCCGGGACACCGCGCCGAGCGGATGACTACTTCGTGAGGATGGTGTCGAAGGCCTCGGGGTACTCCTCGAGCCACGCCTCGACGGCCTCGGCTTCCTTCCCCTCGCCGTACTCGTTGACCACGAGGTCCTCGAGCGCACCGTACTCCTCGTCGTCCAGATCGATGCCCGCGATCAGCTCGGCCGCCTCGGGGAACTCCTCGGCGAAGCCCTGGGTGCCGAGGAAGTGGAGCGCCTCGGGCTCGCCCATGGCGCCCTTCGGATCCTCGAGGTCCTTCAGCGCGAAGGCGTCGTTGGCCCAGAACGGACGCCACGACGTGACGACGACGTCCTCCTCGTTCGCGGTCTTGTCCTTCAACGTGGCAGTCATGGTCGCGGTCGAGGAGGTCACCAGCTCGTACTCGCCGTCGAGCCCGTACTCGGGCATCGCGGTTTCCTGGACCTGCTTCGTCAGACCGGCTCCCGGCTCGATCCCGATGATCTCGCCGTCGAAGCGGTCGGCCTGACCCTTGAGGTCCTCGATCGAGTTGACGTCCTCCATGTAGTCCGGAACGGCCAGCGTGAGCACGGCGTTGTCGTAGTAGGCCCCGACGTCCTCGATGTCGTCGCCGAACTTCTCCATGTAGTCGGCGTGCGTCAGCTCGGGCCAGGCCGAGGGATACATGTCGAAATCACCGTTCGCGAGGCCGGCGTACACCACTCCCGCCTCGGTGAACTCCTGCATCTCCACCGTGTAGCCGAGCTTCTCGAGCTGGTTCTCCAGCAGGTAGGCGGTGCTCAGGCCATCCGTCCAACCGGGGAGGAAGCCGAGCGTGATCGTGCCCTTGTCCTCGCCTCCCGCGCCGTCGTCTCCCGAGTCTCCGCCGCTCGCGCAGCCCGACAGTGCCACTGCAGCTGCTGCACCGAGAGCCATGGCTCCGGTGAGAAATCGCTTCTTCATGTTGTTCCTTTCCTTCCGCGGGATTCGCGGTTGTGGGGATGGCGTCGGCCGCACGGGCCTCGGCCGATTGGCGAGTCGTCGTCGCCAGGCTTGTCCGGTCACGCCGCGACGGGGACGGGTTCGACCTTCCTCTCCTCGTCCCGGCGTTGCTGCGTGCGCCGCTTGCGCATCAATCCGAGCAGCGAGCGCTTGTAGTCGCCCGGATTGCCGAGGGCGGCGGTGACGCGGTCGAGGAAGACCGCGAGAATCACGACGCCGAGGCCGGCTTCGACGCCCTGCGCGACGTCCAGAGTCGAAATGGATGCGACGACCTCTTTCCCGAGGCCGTTCGCGCCGGCCATACCGGCGACCACGGCCATCGACAGGGCGAGCATGATGACCTGGTTGATCCCGGCCATGATCGTCGGTGTGGCGAGCGGCAGCTGGATTCCGCGCAGGATCTTGCCGGGCGTCGCGCCGAACGCGTAGCCCGCTTCCACGGTTTCGGAGTCGACGCCGCGGATGCCGAGTTCGGTGAACCGGACGCCGGGCGGCAGCGAGAATAGGATCGTGGCGAATACGCCCGGCACGAATCCGACGCTGAAGAAGATCACCGCCGGGATCAGGTAGACGAACGCCGGCGTCGTCTGCATGAAGTCGAGCACCGGCTTGATGATCGTGCTGAACGTCGTGTTGCGCGCGGCGAGGATGCCGAGCGGCACCGCGATGGCGATCGCGATGAGGGCCGCGATCACGACGAGCGCGAGCGTCAGCATCGCGTTCTCCCACTGTCCCATCCCCACGATCAGCGCCATCGTGACGGCCGTGCCGATCGCCAGCTGCCACGAGCGCACGAGCCACCCGATCAGCGCGAAGATGAGGATCAGCGCGGGGAAGGGGACGGCGATGAGGCCGTCGGCAAGCCCTTCGACCAGCGCCTTGACGACGACGGAGATGACATCGAGGGGTCCGTCGAAGACCTCCTTGAACCAGTCGAGCGCGTCGGCGACCCAGCCGCCCAGGGGGATGCGGAACTCATCCATCAGCGCACCTCCTCGTTCTCGCGGCCCGGTTCTTCGACGGCGCGCTCCGGCGCGCTCTGTGCGAGGATCTCCGTGATCATCGCCGCCGTCACGTCCGGGGTCGGTTCGATGACCGGGATCTCGGTCGTCGCCGTCGGGAGGTCGGTGAGGGCGGCGAGCAGGGTGACGCGGGGGACGACGCCGATCAGCCGGTCCTGGTCGTCGATCACCGCGACCGGGAGCGGGCTCTCCACCGCGAGCTCGAAGAGATCGGCGATGAGCTGGTCCTGCTTCACGATCGATGGCGTCGGGCGCAGCCGGTCGGTGAGATCCGTGCCGCCCTCGCGCACCTGCCGCAGCACGTCCCTGTCGCGGACGACGCCGAGCAGCTTGCGCCCGGCGGTGGTCACGAAGCAGG
>JAPSIU010000419.1 GCA_031178565.1 Leucobacter sp.
ATGCAGGAGAACTTCCCGACCGACAACACCATCAACCGCATGGTCACCTCGGGTGCTCGTGGTAACTGGCTGCAGGTGCGCAACATCGCCGGCATGCGAGGCCTCGTGAACAACCCGAAGGGTGAGATCATCCCTCGCCCGATCATCTCCTCGTACCGCGAGGGGCTGTCGGTGGCCGAGTACTTCATCGCCACGCACGGTGCCCGCAAGGGTCTGGCCGACACGGCCCTCCGTACGGCCGACTCGGGGTACCTCACGCGTCGTCTCGTCGACGTCTCGCAGGATGTCATCATCCGCGAGGACGACTGCGGCACGACGAGGGGCCTCGACCTGCCGATCGCGACCACGGATGCCTCGGGCGAGCTCGTTCGCGACCCCAACGTCGAGAACGCGGTCTACGCCCGCAGCCTCGCCGCCGACGCGGTGAACGCGAAGGGCGAGGTCGTGGCCGAGGCAGGTGAGGACGTCGGTGACGTGCTGATCGACAAGCTCATCGCGGCCGGCGTCGAGAGCATCAAGGTGCGCTCGGTGCTGACCTGCGACTCGGCCGTCGGTGTCTGCGCGAAGTGCTACGGCCGGTCGCTCGCGACCGGAAAGCTCGTCGACATCGGCGAGGCCGTCGGCATCATCGCGGCCCAGTCGATCGGCGAGCCCGGCACGCAGCTCACGATGCGTACCTTCCACACGGGTGGTTCGGCTTCGGCCGACGACATCACGCAGGGTCTTCCCCGCGTGCAGGAGCTCTTCGAGGCGCGTACCCCGAAGGGTGCGTCGCCCATCGTCGAGGCTCCCGGCCGCATCACGATCGATGAGACCGAGCGTCAGCGCAAGGTCATCCTCACGCCCGACAACGGCGACGAGCCGATCGCGTACAACGTGCTCAAGCGCTCGACCCTCCTCGTCGAGGACGGTCAGCACGTCGAGCTCGGCCAGCAGCTGATCGTCGGCACCGTCGACCCGAAGGAGGTCCTCCGGGTCAAGGGCGTCCGCGAAGTGCAGAAGCACCTCGTCGACGGTGTGCAGGACGTGTACCGCTCGCAGGGCGTGCCGATCCACGACAAGCACATCGAGGTCATCGTGCGCCAGATGCTCCGCAAGGTCACCGTCGTCGACCACGGCGACACTGACCTGCTGCCCGGCGAGCTCGTCGACCGCTCGAAGTACAACGAGATCAACCGTGCTGCGCTCACCGAGGGCAAGAAGACCGCCTCGGCGCGTCAGGAGGTCATGGGTATCACCAAGGCCTCCCTCGCGACGGAGTCGTGGCTGTCGGCCGCGTCCTTCCAGGAGACGACCCGCGTGCTCACGCAGGCCGCCATGGAGGGCAAGTCCGACCCGCTGGTCGGCCTCAAGGAGAACGTGATCATCGGAAAGCTGATCCCCGCGGGCACCGGTCTGAACAAGTACCGGAACGTCGCGGTCGAGGCCACCGAGGAGGCGAAGGCGGAGCGGTACCCGAACCGCATCTTCGCCGACGACGCGGCGTTCGCCGAGGGCGACCTCAGCTTCGTCGACTTCGACGCGTTCTCGAGCGACGACTTCACCCCCGGCAACTACAGCTAGTCGCCGCTGACGACCGAAGGGCCCCGGAGCGATCCGGGGCCCTTCGGCGTCCCCGGGCCGCGCTTCGGGTCGGTGCAGTCGGGTGCGGTCCGGCCGCTTCGGCTGGACGAGGCCCCGCGCGGCTCCCCGGAACGGGGGTCGCGCGTTGCTACAGTGAGCGCATCGCGGGCGCAAGGGCGCCCGGAAGGAGCGCGATCATGAGCAGCACGACTCCCGGATCCGAGCCGGAGCGCTCGCACGACGACCTCGAGCGCGACGCCGTCGAGCCCGACGTCCGGCCGGCCCCCGACGCCGACGTGCCCGTGAGCTCCGAGGAGCGCGACTCGTCCACCGCCCCCGCGAGCGAGCCCGGATCGCACGAGACGGTGAGCACCGTCGAGCCCGATGCGACACCCGACGCGACACCCGATGCGACGGCCCGGCTCGACGCCGCGGTCGAACGCGCCAACGCCGGGCCCGCGGCATCCGAGACGGGCGCGAGCACGGGCGAGGTGCCCGAACCCGTGCCCGCCGACGCGGTGCGCCGCGAGACCTACGTGCCGGCCGCCACGGTCGGAGGTACCGCCGCGGGGGCGGCGACCCTCGCTCCCGAGCACGCAGCCGAACCCCTCGCACCCGCCCCGGCACCGCAGACCATCTACGTGCAGGCGCCGACCCCGCCGAAGGCGCGCGGCAACCGGGGCTTCGGCGTGCTCGTCGCCCTCATCGGCACGGTCGTGTTCGCCCTCCTCTACGCGGGCGTCGCCTACCTGCTGGTCTCGCTCTACGGGACGGGGCGTGGCGACGGGATCCGGGTCCTCACCGAGTTCGTCGTGCAGCCGGTGTTCTGGGTGCCGGTGCTCGCCTTCTTCGTCGGCTTCGCGCTGCTCGCGGCGATCGTGAACCGCGGCGCCTGGTGGTACTACGCGGTCTTCGGGCTGCTGGTGGGCGTGCTCG
>JAPSIU010000420.1 GCA_031178565.1 Leucobacter sp.
TGATCCTCGATTCCGACGACGGCATCGAGGTGATCGGAGAGGCCGGCACGGGGGAGGAGGCGGTCGCGCTCGTGCTGCGCGAGCAGCCTGACGTCGTGCTGATGGACGTGCGCATGCCCGGGATGGACGGCATCGAGGCGACGAGGCGGATCACGGAGGCCTGTCCCTCGACGCGGGTGATCGTGCTCACCACCTTCGATCTCGACGAGTACGCGTTCGGAAGTCTGCGGGCCGGGGCGAGCGGCTTCCTGTTGAAGAGCGCGAAGCCGGAGACGCTGGTCGAGGCGGTGAAGGCCGTCCACTCGGGTGCGTCCGTGATCGCTCCGCGGCTCACCTCCCGGCTCATCGAGCACTACCTGAGCGGGGAAGCGGCGGAGAGCGGCGCGGTCCCCGTGCAGCTCGAGCGCCTCAGCCCGCGCGAACGCGACGTGTTCACCGCGATCGCGCGGGGGCTCACCAACGCCGAGATCGGCGAGGAGCTGTATCTCGCCCCCTCTACCGTGAAGTCGCACGTGAACGCGATCTTCTCGAAGCTGCACCTGCGCGACCGCGTGCACGCAGTGATCCTCGGCCGCGAGCTCGGGATCCGGTAGCGGCCTGAAAGACTTGGCGCGAAGTGCCGCATCACGTCGATGAGGTCGCACTTCGCGCCAACCGAAACGTCGAAGCGTGGTCAGAGGCGCGCGTACCGCGCGCGGAACCCGCAGAAGACGCCGTAGGCGAGGAACCCGATCCCGACTGCTGTGACGAGCACCGGTCCGAACGGCAGCGTCCGGATGGACTCGATCGCGGCATCCAGGCCTCCCGCAGGATCCGGATCGTGGAGGAAGGCCGCGATCATGAGCAGCGCACCGACGACGAGGAGCGCGACCCCCTTCGAGACGAACCCGACCGCACCCAGCGATGAGATCGCGTGACCGGCGGAACCGGAGGGGAGCGCCACCCGCTCGCGATAGCTGCGGCGAGCGCCCATGACGATCCAGACGACGCCGCTCACCCCGATGGCCACGCCCGCCAGAGCGAGCAGCAGCGGACCGCCGGGGATGGTCAGGAGGTCGCGACTGGCGTCTTCGGCGCTCTTATCGGGGTTCGGCCTCGCGCCGAGCGCCACGGCGGTCGCAATGACCCCCATCCCGAGGAAGAGGACGGCCTGACCCCACTCCGCGAGACGGCGTCTCCAACGCTTCGCACGGCTTTCGATGCGCAGCGCGACGCCGTGGATCGCGTGGTAGACCCCGAGCGCCCACAGCAGCACCGCGAGCGCCCACAGCCCCGCGAAGCCGAGCGGAGCCGCCGCGATCGCGGCGAACGCTCCCGCCTGGTCGGTCTCACCGCGCCCGCTCCACGCGACCGCGAGTGCGATGACGCCGACGATCACGTGGATCAGTCCGTTCGCGACGTAGCCGCCGCGAGCGAGAACGCGCAGGGGTGTCGACGCCTCGGCCGAGCGGGCGGCTGACTTCACGGAGCGGGGCACGCTCCGAGCGTATCCCTCAGGGAAGCGGCGCGTACGGCAGAATGCGAAAATCGAAGACCCCGTAGATATTCCTCGCCCGCAGCGCTACGGTGACGAGATGACCAGATTTGTCTGCGCCGAGTGCGGGGCCGAGGCGGTCACGGTGTCCGCCGACGGGACCACGGTCCCAGCGACGGCGGAACTCCTGATCCCGAGCGTGACCCACTGCTCGAACCCGAAGTGCGAGCGGTCCGACCCGAAACGCGCGGAAACGGGTGACTTCATCGAGGTCGAGTAGCACTCGGCCCGGCTCTACCCCGCCGGCGCCGGGGGAGGAGCGAACGGCACCCCTCCGTACTTCTGATCCGCGACGTCCATGATGGCGGGCCAGATCACCTGGTCGGCCTGCTGGATGCCCCCGAAGCCCTCGGTGGATACCCTGCCCGTCACATTCCCGACCCAGGTGGAGGTGGCCACCGTGCTGCTCGCGCCGACGGTCCAGTTGTCGACGGCGTCATCGGTCGTCCCGGTCTTCGCGAGATGCGGCACCCCGGACGCGGATCTGGCGTGGGAGGCGAGCCCGTTGTTCTCCGTGTACTCCAGCGCCTCCGCGACACCGGCCGCCACGTCCGGCGTGATGCCCTGCGAGCACTCGCCCCGGGTGAAGGGCACCTCCTCGCCGTCCGGTCCCGTGATGCGCTCGATGGGGACCGGGGTGCAGACCGTGCCGCCGCTCGCGAACGCCCCGTAGGCCGCGGCCATCGTCATCGGGGCGATCTCGTCGATGCCCGCGTACACGTTCGAGGGCACCATGCTCAGATCCCGGGTCCCGTAGTTCGGCATCTCGGCGTTCGTCTGCTCCGCAGCACGATGGATCCCGAGGTTCGCCGCCGTCTCGAAGGTTCCGCAGAGATCCATCTGCTGCTGCATGGAGACGAACGCGCCGTTCAGGGACTGCGCCGTCGCGGTGAGCACCGACTGGTTGCCCGGGTTGCGATCGCTGTCGTTTCCGAACGACCACGTGTCG
>JAPSIU010000421.1 GCA_031178565.1 Leucobacter sp.
CTCGGCCGCGTACGTGATCGTGCGCACCGATGCGGAGGACGGGATCTCGGGGCATTCCTTCGTGTTCACCATCGGGCGGGGCAACGACGTGCAGGTCGCCGCGATCGATGCGCTCGCGGGCCACCTCGTCGGCCGCGAGATCGAGCCCCTGCTCGACGACATGGGCGGTACGTTCCGCGAGATCATCGGTGACTCGCAGCTGCGCTGGCTCGGACCCGAGAAGGGCGTGATGCACATGGCCATCGGCGCCGTGATCAACGCCCTGTGGGACATCAAGGCCAAACGCGCGGGTCTTCCGCTCTGGCAGCTGCTGAGCCGGATGTCCCCGGAGGAGATCGTCGACCTCGTCGACTTCCGGTACCTGACGAACGCGCTCACGCGGGAGGATGCCCTCGAGATCCTGCGCGCCGGCGCCGCAGGCCGCGACGAGCGCGAGGCGCAGCTGCTCGCCACCGGGTACCCGGGCTACACCACCAGCCCAGGCTGGCTGGGCTACTCCGATGAGAAGCTCGAGCGGCTTGCCCGAGAGGCGATGGCCGACGGGTTCACGCAGATCAAGCTCAAGGTCGGCGCCGATCTCGACGACGACATCCGGCGCTTCCGCAAGGCGCGTGAGGTGTGCGGCCCCGATTTCCCCATCGCGATCGACGCCAACCAGCGCTGGGAGGTCTCCGAGGCCATCGAGTGGGTGAACGCGCTCGCCGAGTTCGCGCCCGCGTGGATCGAAGAGCCCACCAGCCCAGACGACATCCTCGGCCACGCCGAGATCGCCCGCGGTGTCGCCCCCATCCGCGTCGCGACGGGCGAGCACGCTCAGAACCGGATGGTCTTCAAGCAGCTGCTGCAGGCCGATGCCATCGGTGTGATGCAGATCGATGCGGTGCGCGTGGCGGGTGTGAACGAGAACATCGCCAACCTGCTGCTCGCTGCCAAGTTCGGCGTTCCGGTCTGCCCGCACGCAGGCGGTGTCGGCCTGTGCGAGGCCGTGCAGCACCTGTCGATGTTCGACTTCGTGGCCGTCAGCGGCACCCGCGAGGGCCGCCTGATCGAGTACGTCGACCATCTGCACGAGCACTTCGTCGTGCCCACCGACATCCGGGGCGGGTCGTACTTCGCCCCGACCGCGCCGGGCACGAGCATGGAGATGAAGGCCGAGAGCATCGCGAAGTACACCTGGAAGGGCCAGCATGTCATCGACTGAACTCACGCTGCCCAAGCTCGGATACGGCGCCGCGAACGTCGGCAACCTGTTCCGCGAGCTCACCGACGATGAGGCCTGGTCGGTGCTCGAGGCGGCGTGGGAATCCGGCATCCGGTACTACGACACCGCACCGCACTACGGGCTCGGGGTGAGCGAGCGGCGCCTCGGCGCCTTCCTCCGGACCAAGCCGCGCGACGAGTTCGTCGTCTCGACCAAGGCGGGCCGGCTGCTTCGGCCCAACCCCGATCACCAGCCGGGCGGTCTCGACACCGCCAACGACTTCCATGTGCCCGACGACCTGCGCCGGGAATGGGACTTCAGCGAATCGGGCATCCACGCGAGCCTGGCCGAGTCGCTGGAACGCCTCGGTCTCGACCACATCGACCTGCTGTACCTGCACGACCCCGAGCGGCACGATCTCGATCTCGCGCTCGCCGAGGCGTTTCCCGCGCTCGAGAAGCTGCGCTCCGAGGGCGCGGTGGGGGCCGTCGGGGTCGGATCGATGGTCTCGGATGCCCTGGCACGGTCGGTCCGTGAGGCGAATCTCGACATCATCATGGTCGCGGGCCGGTACACCCTGCTCGAGCAGCCCGCCGCGGCGGAGGTGCTTCCGGCGTGCGACGAGCGCGGCACCGGGGTGGTGGCAGCGTCGGTGTTCAACTCGGGTCTGCTCGCGCAGAGCGAGCCGAGCCGCGACGGTCGTTACGAGTACGGCCGTCTGCCCGACGAGCTCTGGCATCGCCTGGTGCGCATCGCCGACATCTGCCGCGCACACGACGTGCCCCTCGCGGCTGCGGCGATCCAGTTCCCGCTGCGTGCGGCGTCCGTCCGCTCGGTCGTCGTCGGAGGCAGTCGCCCCGACCAGCTGCGGCAGAACGCCGAGTACGCCGCGCTCGACATTCCCGGTGAGCTGTGGGCAGAACTCGCCGACGAGAAGCTCATACCAGGAGGACCGCATGCTTGAGGGCATCCACCCGCTGCTCACGGGCGAGATGCTGCTGCATCTCGACCGCATGGGCCACTCCGACGCCGTGGTCGTCGCCGACGCGCACTTCCCGGCATGGGCGCTGGGCGAGCACGTCGTCGATCTGCCCGGCACGACGACACCGGAGGTCGTCGCGGCGGTCCGCTCGGTGCTGCCGCTCGACGACGCGCCCGGAATCGACCTCATGGAGTCGGCGGATGCCAGCGTGCTGGACGTTCAGCGAGAACTGATGGACGCCGCGGGCACCGACGTCGACACGACCCGGTTCGTGGAGCGCTTCGCCTACTACGAGGT
>JAPSIU010000422.1 GCA_031178565.1 Leucobacter sp.
GTGGAAGAGGTGCGCGCCGTAGCGGTGCACCTCGATCCCGGTCTCCGGTTCGGCCTCCGAGTACGCGTTGCCGCCGATGTGGGAGCGACGGTCGATGACGACCACCTTCTTGCCTGAGCTCGCCGCGCGTTCAGCGATCGTGAGTCCGAAGAAGCCTGAGCCGACGACGAGAAGATCCATGCGCACCAGCTTACGCGGATAGACTGGCCGGACCCGCCAGACACGGTTCCCTATGAGACTCAACGCCACCCGAAACCACCTCGTCATCGACGCGCTTCCGCGCGATGTCGTTTCCCTGGACATCCGCTTCGACGACGCGAGGATCTGGTCCGTCGACGCTCGGGATCTCGGCGCTCCCGGAGACGAATGTCAGATCGAGTGGCCCGCGGCACTGCGCTCCTCGCTCACCGGACGGACGCGCCTCAGCGTCGCGGACTCGGGATCGGGCGCTGAGTTGGCCGCTGCGGAGATCCGCTTCGACGACGACGAGCGGCGGGTGCGCGTGGTCGACGAGAACGGGTCCCCCCTCTCGCTCAACAAGTGGGGTCGGCTCGGAGCGACCCTGGACTCGATGGGATCCGGCATCCGCCGCCGGATCCTGCAGCGGGCCACCCTCCTCGTCGAGCACCTCGAGGAGCTCGGTCTCCGTCCGTTCGCGGTGGGCGGCACCCTGCTCGGCGGCGTCCGGGCCGGGACCCTGCTCCCTCACGACGACGACGCCGATATCGCATACCTTTCGAGGCATACGAACCCCGCGGACGTCGCCGTGGAGGCCTTCGGCGTGGGCCGGGAGCTCCACGCTCGCGGCTACGAACTCAAGCGGCACAGCGCGACGCATATGCAGCTGCTCTTCCGCGACGAGAACGGGACGGAGTACTACATCGACGTCTTCTCGGCGTTCTTCACCCCCGACGGCAGGATCAATCAACCGTTCCACGTGCGCGGGGAGATGAGCGAGGAGCAGATGCTCCCGTTCGGAACGGTCACCATCGACGGCTTCGAATTCCCGGCCCCCGCCGATGCGGATCGCTGGCTCACGCTGAACTACGACGCGAACTGGCGCGAGCCGATGCCGGGCTACCGCATCGTGACGCCGATCGAGACCCGCCGCCGCTTCGAGAACTGGTTCGGCGCCTTCAACTTCCAACGCGAGTACTGGGACGAGTTCTTCACGGCGCAGGACGACACGGAGAGCTGGGCGCCGGGGCGGGACTGGCTGCTCGGACAGGAGAACGGCCTGCGGTCTCCCGTGCTCGTCGACCTCGGCTGCGGAAGCGGCGAGCTCGGCCGAGCGTTCTCGGCAGCGGGAGCGGGGCGCCGCATCCTGGGCCTCGACTTCTCCGATGTCGCACTCGAGCGCGCGCGAGAGAGAGCGCCCGAGAACACCGCATTCGTCCACACGAATCTGTACCGCATGACCTCCCTCGCCGTCCCCCAGCGTCATGCAGGCCCCGAGCCCTTCGACCTGGTTGCGAATCACCTGATGGATCAGATCGGGCACCACGGCCGCAACTACGCGTGGCGGCTCATGCGGATGGCGCTCCGCAGCGGCGGGCACGCCCGCTTCACTTTCCACGCGCGCCCCGCGGACGACGTGAACTTCGACGATCCCGCCGGCTGGCACCTGAGCGAGGACCAGCTGGTGGAGGAGGCCGCGCGGTTCGGCATGGAGCTCGGCTTCTCGCCCATCGGCGAGAACCTGGAGGATCAGGGGCGCCATCCGACGGGTGCCGTAGTGCACCTGGCTTCACCGGGTCGGCGCGAGGGAACACTACGACCGGACCACGGGAGATAACGCATGAACTCGAACATCACGGACGTACCTCGGCGCGCGCTGCGTCGCGCGCGCGGCATTCTCGGCATCGGGCCGAGTGTACGACGCCTCGAAGCCGAACTGCGGATCGAGCGCGAGCGCGTGTCGCGACTCGAAGCGGACCTCGACGAACTGCGACGCGACAGCCTCCGCGTGGCCGAGCTGGTCGACCTCGTCGAGCGGGAGCTGACCCCCGGCGCCCCGCCGGCGAAGCAGACCGACTGACGCGCCGGATTACCGATTCGAGCGCGCCGCCGGGCCCCCTACTGCTGCGCGAGCGCGGAGGCGATGATCCGGTGCGCGGGGAGGATGCTGCGGCGCTCCTCCTCCGCGTCGACCCGGCCCTCGACGAGATCGACGAAGTGGTCGAACTGCGCCGCGAGCGGCTCCGGCCCTGAGACCTCCGGGACCTCCATCTCGGTCATCTGCTTGAAACCGACATGACCGCTGGTGCTCTCGATATTCGCGTGACGGTACTTCGTGACGCCGCGAAGCAGCAGATCGATCTCGACCATCGACTCGAGCGACTGGACCGTCATGCGTCGCACCTTGCGCTGGCCGATGCGGCTGGCGGAGGCCGACGCGATCCCGCCGCCCGGGAAACGGAGCGTCAGGTCGACCACGTCCTCCGCTCCCTCGACGGACTCGGGTTCTTCCAC
>JAPSIU010000423.1 GCA_031178565.1 Leucobacter sp.
GTGGACCGCGTCCTGCGTTCGGGGATGATCGCGCAGGGCCCGGAGGTGGCGGCGTTCGAGCGGGAGTTCGCGGATCACTTCGTGGAGGGGCGTGCGACGGTCGCGGTGAACTCGGGCACGAGCGGCCAGCATCTGGGTCTGCTCGCCGCGGGTGTCGGGGCGGGGGACGAGGTGATCGTGCCGTCGTTCACCTTCGCGGCGACGGGCAACTCGGTGGCGTTGAGCGGCGCGACGCCGGTGTTCGCGGACATCGATCCGGAGACGTTCACGCTCGATCCGGAGTCGGTGCGTGCCGCGATCACGCCGCGCACGAAGGGGATCATGCCGGTGCACCTGTACGGGCACCCGTTCCTCGTCGATCAGATCGAGGCGGTCGCGAAGGAGCACGGGCTCGCGATCTACGAGGATGCGGCGCAGGCGCACGGCGCCTCGTGGCAGGGGCGTCCGGTGGGCGCCCTGGGCGATTTCGCGATGTTCAGCCTGTACCCGACGAAGAACATGACGTCGGGCGAGGGCGGCATGGTGACGTGCGCGACCGAGGAGATCGCGCGGAACGTGCGGTTGCTCCGCAATCAGGGGATGGAGACCCAGTACGCGAACGAGGTGATCGGGTTCAACGCGCGGATGACGGACGTGCACGCCGCGATCGGGCGGGTGCAGTTGACGAAGGTGGACGGTTGGACGGCGCAGCGTCAGCGCAACGCCGCGGCGCTGACCGCGGGGCTGTCGGCGGTCGCGGGGGTGACCACGCCGTATGTCGCCGAGGGCGCGGTGCACGTGTATCACCAGTACACGATCCGCGTGGACGCGGGTGAGCGGGATCGCCTCCGTGACGCGCTGAAGGAAGAGCACGGCGTGGGATCGGGTGTGTACTACCCGATCCCGAACCACCGTCTGCCGTCGCTGGCGGGCTTCGCTCCGGGGTTGGAGCTGCCGGAGACGGAGCGGGCGGCGGCCGAGGTGCTGTCGCTGCCGGTGCACCCCTCCCTGTCGGAGGGCGACCTCGACCGCATCGTCGAAGCCGTCACCGCCGTGATGCGGGCGGGAGCGTAGGGAGGCGCATCTCGCTCGCGCGAGAGAGCCCGACACGGTTATGAAAGAGATCTGGCGCGTACTCACGCAGCTCCTTCCGCTGCTTCCCCAGGGCGCGCGGCGCTACTTCATCGGCTACATCGTCGCGACGAGCCTCATCACCTCGCTCGACGCGCTCGGCATGTCGCTGCTCGCGATCACGATCGGTCCGGCGATCACCGGCAACACGATCTCGCTGCCCCTCATCGGCGAGGTCTCGCCCGAAGCGGCACCGCTGCTCGTTCTCGTGTCGCTCGCGCTCATGATGATGAAGTCGGTGCTCAACATCGTGCTGCAGTGGTTCGCGACCCGGCGGTTCGCGAAGTACGAGCTCGAGATCGGGGATCGCCTGTTCCGGGCGTACATCAACTCCAGCTGGGAGGAGCGGGCGAAGCGGTCGGTGGCCGAGATCACGAGGATCGCGGACGCCGGCATCGCCAACACCATGGCCGGCTTCGTGCTGCCGATCATGCGGATCCCCAGCTCGTTCTTCACGTTCGTGCTCGTGCTGGGCGTGCTCGTGGTCGCCGAGCCCGAGACCGCGCTCATCGCGTTCGTCTACCTCTCGCTCGTGATGCTGCTCGTGCACTTCGTGGTCACGAAGCGCGCGCTCGAGGCCGGGGAGGTCAACCTCTACTACGGCTACCGCGTCGCGAACCTCATGACCGAGATGATGGAGGCGCTCAAGGAGCTCAGCCTGCGCAACCGTCTGAACGAGGTCGCCGACCTCGTGACCTCGAACCGCCGCCACAGCACCCGGGCGCGGGCGAACGGATCCTTCCTCGGCGTGCTCCCCGGCTTCGCGTACGAGGCCGCGCTGCTTGGCGGGGTCGTGCTCATCGGAGGGTTCGCGGCGTGGCAGGGCGGCATGCAGGCGGCGCTCGCCTCGGTCGCGCTGTTCGCGACGACCGGGTTCCGGCTGATCCCCGCGCTCACGGGGGTGCAGGGCGGCATCGTGCAGGCGACCGCCAGCATCCCGGGCGCTCGCGACGTGGTCGGGGACCTCACCGCGGCCGAGCGCGACATGGAGACCTCCCAGACGCCGGCGGACACGGCCGAGCTCGCGGAGAGCCCCCGCCTCCTCCGCCTCGACGACGTTCGATTCCGATATCCGGGAGCCGATGAGGACGTCATCCGGGGCATGTCCCTCGACATCCCGCTCGGCAGCTCCGTCGGGATCGTGGGCCCCTCCGGCGCGGGCAAGTCCACCCTCATCGACCTGCTGCTCGGCCTCAGCCAGCCCTCCTCTGGCGACATCGAGCTCGACGGGGAGTCCCTGCGATCGGTGCTGCGGCAGTGGCGCGGCCGCGTGGGCTATGTGCCGCAGCGGGTAGCCCTCTTCGACGGCACGATCGCCCAGAATGTCGCTCTGACCTGGGGCGAGGAGATCGACCGGGACC
>JAPSIU010000424.1 GCA_031178565.1 Leucobacter sp.
CTCGAACCGCGGTCCGCGGCGCCGACGACCCTGGTCCGCATCGCGCCCCGTCCGCCGGCCGACGCCGACCACGAGATCCGGAGCGCTCCCGACCTGGGACAGGCCGTGAACATCCTCCACGCGGCCGGAGGGCACACGACACTCGGCGATGAGCTCGTACGGCTCGACGCCGATGCGATCCGGCGAGCCGCGGAGGCCGTCCCCCGCGGGCTCCGCTACGTCATCACCAGCGTGGGTTCTCTCGTGAACCCGGCCCACGAGATCCGGGCGGGAGAAATCCTGCTCGAGCACGCCGAGCCGTCGAGCATCGAGTACTCGCACTCCTTCGCGAGCAGCTCCTTCGCCGTGCGGGAGCGCACCGCACTCGCCAACAGCCTCCTCATCCCGCCTGCGGCGTCGCTCGCGACGATGATCGCGCTCGCGGCGGGGAAGCGCGCCCCGCAGGCCCGCCTCTACGTGACCACGAACGATGGAGGCTGCGCGCCTCTCGCCCGCCTCCCGCTCGCACCGGTCCACTCCGCGCTCTCGGGATCGCCCGTCGAGCTCATCGGAGCCGCGGCCCTCTGCGGGATCTACGACGGGAGCCTGATCGTGGCGGACGGGGATCGGGTCTTCCTCGGAGAACTCGTCGACGGCGTTCCCACCGTCGTCCCCCAGCTCGTCGACCGCTTCGGATCCTCTCTCGCCACGCAGACCGCGAACATCCTTCCGGTGACCGATTCCCAGCTCAGCGGGCGCGTCGAGGCACCGCTGCTCGTCGTCCGGGGCTCCGACGGTGCGGCCGTCGAGGAGATCGGCGTTCCGGTCCGGGCGAGAACCGCGCTCGACCTGCGCGCGCTCGGCGCTGCATGCGCCTCCCTCGCCGACTGGGTGAACCGGGTCGTCAACGTCGGCAACGCGTCCGAGATGGAGCAGGCGCTCGCGGCGGCGAAGGCCCGGGTCGGTGCACGGCTCGTGTCGTTCGGCGCGGCCCCGTCGCAGGTTCGCATCACCGAGGCCCGGGCGGTCGCGACGGCCTACGAGAGCCCCCGCGTCGTCTCGGTCCGCGTCCGCGGCGTCGCCGGCGAGCGCCCGAGCACGCAGCTGACGGACGGGTGCGCCGCATGAACCTCGATCGGCGGGACATCGGTCATCTCCGCACGGGCGCCCTCTTCCTCGCCTGCGCGGCAGATCCGGACTGGTGCAACGAGCAGGCGGAGCGCACGCTCTCCCACATGACGTCGCACCGCACCGCACCGCGACTGCGCACCGTCGAGGAGCTCGACGACGACGCGCTCGTCGTCGCGCTCGGCTTCGTGAACAACGGCATCCCCCTCTCCGACCTCCACCCGGTCGGGGACGAGTTCATCACGAGCCTCCGTCTCGTCGAGAAGGCTCTGGGGCGCCCGGTGGACGCGGTGATGCCGCTCGCCGCGGCCAACATCAACGCGCTGGTCCCGATCCTGACGGGCATGCAGCTCGGGCTCCCCGTCGTCGATGCCGACCCCATGGGGCGCGTCTTCCCGCTGCTCCACCAGTCGGTGTTCACGCTCGCCGGCATGTCGGCGGGACCGGTCGGCGCCACGGGGGCGACGGGCGAATCGGCCCTCATCGACGTCACGGACACACTGCGCGCCGAGCGCCTCGTCCGCGCGCTCGCCGGGGAATTCGGCGGCTGGTCGGCGACCGCTCTCTACCCGATGCGCGCCGGGGCCCTCGCCCAGCACGGGATCCTCGGCAGCGTGTCGCGCATGGTGCGCATCGGAGAGATCCTGGAGTCCGCGGTCCCCACCGGGGAGAATCACGACGCGCTCCGCCGTCGCGAGGGCGTCACCCGCATCATCCGCGCTCGGGTCAGCGATGTGGCCAGCCTCTCCCGGCCCGCTCCGCCGGGGCAGCCCGATCACCCCTCCAGCGTCGTGCTCATCGAGGAGTCGCAGGGCCGCATCGTGCAGATCGAGATCCAGAACGAGCTCCTCATGGTGATGATCGACGGCGCCGTCGAGGCCGTCGTGCCGGACATCATCACGATGCTGCGTCCGGAGGACGGGAGCGTCGCGAGCCTCGAGGATCTCTGGGTCGGCAACACCCTCGACATCATCGTGCTGCCGGCCGCCGACCAGTGGTACACGCCGGCGGGCATGGAGCTCGTCGGACCCGCTGCGCTCCACGTCGGGCTGCGCGGGCGGAGAGGAAGATGACGATGCAGCGAAACTCGAGCGGCTCGGTGGAGCTGCGCGACCTGACGGCGGCGAGGGACCTCGCCCACCTCCGGATCCTCCACGTCGCCTCTCCGACGAGCCCCGTGCGGGATCTGGCGCTGATCACCGACATCGAGGAGATCACCTCCGTGGGGCCCGACACCATCGTGATCCTCACGCAGGGCGTGGCCCGCGGAGGGTGGATGATCTCGGCGGCCCTCCGCTACGCGTGGGAGCGCCGGGCCTGCGCCCTCATCGTCCCGGAGCAGTCGTACACCGAGACCGTCAT
>JAPSIU010000081.1 GCA_031178565.1 Leucobacter sp.
ACTCCTTCCGCGTCGTGCCCACCTCGTAGACGTAGCCGTCGACCGTGGCGAGCGCGATGCCGAAGTCATCGGGATCGATCGAGGCGCCGGACGGCCCGACCAGGTAGGGCAGCCCGTCGCGCAGCCGCGAGAGTTCCTCGTGCACGTCGCGGAGATAGCTCAGGATCGGCGATTCCATACGCGCGAGCCTAGGGCATGCCGGTGCGGGCTTGCGAGCCGCGGGGGACGGACCGCCGAACGTGGAAGCGGGGCCGGGATCTCCCGATCCCGACCCCGCTTCTCGTCACGGCGACGCGGCTACTTGGCGACCCCCGGATGGGTCATCGAGAGCAGGTCGAGCGCCTTGTCGAGGTCGGCCTCCGAGACCTCGCCGCGCTCGACGTAGCCGAGGTCCACGACGGCCTCGCGCACCGTGATGCCCTTGGCGACCGAGTGCTTCGCGATCTTCGCCGCCGCCTCGTAGCCGATGAGGCGGTTGAGGGGCGTGACGGTCGACGGGCTCATGCCCGCGAGAGCCGCCGCCCGATCGAGGTTCGCCTCGAGACCCGCGACGGTCTTGTCGGCGAGCACGCGCGATGCGTTGGCGAGCAGGCGGATCGACTCGAGCAGCGCGGTGCCCATGACGGGGATCTGCACATTGAGCTCGAACGAGCCCGAGGCGCCGGCCCAGGCGATGGTCGCGTCGTTGCCGATGACGCGCGCGCAGACCATGAGCACGGCCTCGGGCACGACCGGGTTGACCTTGCCCGGCATGATCGAGGATCCGGGCTGCAGATCGGGGATGTGCAGCTCGGCGAGACCCGTGTTCGGTCCCGAGCCCATCCAGCGGATGTCGTTGTTGATCTTGGTGAGGGAGACGGCGATGGTGCGCAGCGCGCCGGAGGCCTCCACGAGGCCGTCGCGGTTCGCCTGCGCCTCGAAGTGATTCCGGGCCTCGGTGATGGGCAGGCCGCTCGAGTCGGCGATCTCCGCGATGACCTTCTCGGGGAAACCGATCGGGGTGTTGATCCCGGTTCCAACGGCGGTGCCGCCCTGGGGCACCTCGGCGACGCGGGGGAGCGCCGCCTGGACGCGCTCGATGCCGTAGCGGATCTGCGCCGCGAAGCCCCCGAACTCCTGGCCGAGGGTGACCGGCGTCGCGTCCATGAGGTGCGTGCGACCCGACTTCACGGCGCTCTTCCACAGCTCGGCCTTCTCCTCGAACGCCTCGGCGAGGTGCTCGAGCGCGGGGGTGAGCTGCTCGATCAGCGCTCCGGTCACGGCGATGTGCACGGACGTCGGGAAGACGTCGTTCGACGACTGCGACGCGTTGACGTGGTCGTTCGGGTGCACGGGCGAGCCCAGATGCTTCGTGGCGAGTGTGGCGAGGACCTCGTTCATGTTCATGTTCGAGGAGGTGCCGGAGCCGGTCTGGTAGGTGTCGACCGGGAACTGGTCGTGGTGGTCGCCCGAGATGATCTCGTCGGCCGCGGCGACGATCGCGTCGGCGATGGAGGTGTCGAGGACCCCGAGCTCCTTGTTCGCGATCGCGGCCGCGCGCTTGATGCGGGCGAGCGCGACGATCTGGGCCGGCTCGAGACCCTTGCCCGAGATGGGGAAGTTCTCCACGGCGCGCTGCGTCTGGGCCGCGTACAGCGCGTTCTTGGGAACGCGGACCTCGCCCATGGTGTCGTGCTCGATGCGGTACTCGGTGTTTTCGGTCACAGTCTTCCTTTGCTGAATGGCGAACGAGAGGGAAAGCGAGGTCAGTCGTCGAGCGATGCGAGCTCGAGCTCGACGGGGCCGACCACGGTGTAGGGCACCGCGCGGCCCTCGGTGAGCCGGTACTGGCAGCCGACGATCGCGACGGTTCCCCGGTCCACGGCGTCGCTGATGACGCGGGATGCGCGCAGCAGCTCATTGACCGTCGCCGCGAGATGGAGACGGCCCACGGCGTTCGCGTCGATCCTCGCCGCGTCGGCGTACGGGGTGTCGGTGTTGTCGCGCAGCCAGAGCTGCTGGACGGACGGCTGGATCGGGGCGAGCGTGTGGCGCACCGACGCGGTGGTCTCGGAGGGCGCGCGACTCGACTGGTCGATCGCCGCCGCCACGGCGCCGCACGAGTCGTGCGCGAGCACGACGATCAGCGCGGATCCGAGGGCGGTCACCGCGTATTCCATCGACGCGGTGATGGACTCGGCGACGACGTGTCCCATGTTGCGGGCGATGAACAGGTCGCCGAGTCCGCAGTCGAAGATGATCTCGGCGGCGAGCCGCGAGTCGGAGCAGCCGAAGAGCGCGACGTCCGGCGTCTGGGAATTGACGAGCTCGGAGCGCCGCTCGACGTCCTGGTTGGGGTGGGCGGAGGCGCCGTTCACGAATCGCTCGTTGCCCGCCGCGAACGCGTCCCAGGCCTGCTGCGGGGTGACTCTCGGTGCGGTCATTGCGGCTCCTTCGAAGCGGTGATGGACTCGGCGACCTCGGTCGCCAGCAGGCGGAGGGTCGCCGGGGAGTCGGTGCCGTAGACGAGGATCGTGTCCTCCCCGCTCGCATGCGCGACGACCCCCTGCAGCCCGAAGCGCATGTTGCTCTCGTCGGCGTCCCGCTCGGGATGGTCGTAGACGACCCAGTCGATCCCGCCGAGACGCTCGGTCCCCGTGGGCTCCTGCTGCTCGAGCTGCTGCGCGACCCACGTCTCGTTCGCCGGCGAGCCGTCGGCGGTGAAGGCCTGCACCACCGCTGCGTAGGCGACCGCCGAGGTGGCCTCGTCGACCGTGTTGTAGTTGATCCGCCACGACGTGATCCCGTCGTCCTCCTTCAGGCCCGCCCACTTGGCGAGCCAGCTCTCGGGCACCTCGGGTGCTGCCAACGTGCGACCGGCGCTCTGCTCCGCATCGGAGGCGAGAGCGGGCACGTCGACGGAGTGCTCTTCGAAGCCCCCCGTCCCGCGAGGCACTACGAGCACGATGACGAGCACCAGACCCAGGCTGACGAGCAACGAGAAGACCAGGTTGTTGACGGTCTTGCGCTGCCGGTACATGCGGCTGTCGTTGGCCTTGCGCGAGGCCGTCTCCGCCGGCGTCTCGGGGCGTCCGAGCTCGGCGACGACGACGGGCGCCTTCTGCCTCTTCGCCATGTCTACGCGTCGCTCCCCGCGTCGGCTCCGGCTTCGGCCGCTTCGGCCCCGCTCGCGCCGGCTCCGGACCCCTGGCGGGCGGCCTCGAGCCGCTGCCTGGCGCCGATCAGCCATTCCTCGCAGCGCGCGGCGAGCGCCTCGCCTCGCTCCCAGAGCGTGAGCGACTCCTCGAGAGAGGTGCCGCCCTGCTCGAGCCGGCCGACGACCTGGATGAGCTCGTCGCGCGCCTCCTCGTAGCTGAGTGTTGCGGGGTCCTGGACGGCAGGGGAAGACATGGGCTCTAGTTTACCGTTCGCCGCTGACAGCATCAGCGCTCGGCCGATTCGCCGCCGCTGCCGGTGGAGACGGCTCCGGCGGAGGTGGCTCCGATCCGGCCTCCGGCGAGGGCGAGTCGCAGTGCCGTGCCCGCAGGGGCCTGCGCGGGATCCCGCAGCACTTCGCCGTCCTCCAGCTGAGCGATGGTGTAGCCCCGCTCCAGCGTCGCCTTCGGTGAGAGCGCGGTGAGCCTCGCCCGGGTCTCGGCGAGCGCGCGGACGCGATCCTCGACGGACCGCTCGGCGAGTTCGGTGCCCCGCGCGATCCATCGCACGAGCTCCTCGGCGCGCTCGTCGACGATTCGCTCCGGCGATGCGAGCACGGGCCGGCCCCGGAGCTGCAGGATCCGGTCCGTCTCGTGCTGCAGCAGATGCCCGAGACGCGAGCTCATGCGCGCGCGGGCCTGGTCGATGCCGGCGAGCTCCTCGCCGACGTCGGGCACGATGCGCTTCGCCGCGTCGGTCGGGGTCGAGGCGCGCAGATCCGCGACCTCGTCGAGCAGCGGACGATCGGCCTCGTGACCGATCGCGCTCACGAGCGGCGTCGTCGCGCTCGCCGCGGCGCGGACCACGCGCTCATCGCTGAAGGGCAGCAGGTTCTGGAAGTCGCCCCCGCCGCGAGCCACGACGATCACCTCCACCTCGGGATCCCGATCGAGCGCCTCGATGCCGGCCGTGACCTCGGCCGCGGCGCGGTCGCCCTGCACCGCCGCGTGGTGCACCCGGAAACGCACCCCGGGCCACCGCAGCGTCGCGTTGCGGATCACATCCTTCTCGGCGTCGGAGTCCCGTCCGGTGACGAGCCCGATGAGCCCCGGCAGGAAGGGGAGCGGCCGTTTGCGATCGGGATCGAACAGCCCCTCGGCGTGCAACTGGCGTCGCAGCCGTTCGAGCCGCTCGAGCAGTTCGCCGAGGCCCACGTGCGAAAGCTCGAACACCTGCACGGTGAGTGTGCCCCCCTTGACCCAGAAGTTCGGCTTCACGAGCGCGACGACACGGTCGCCCTGCGCGAATTCGCTCGTGAGGCGCTGCGCGACCGAACGCCACACGGTGAAGCTCACGGTCGCGTCCTGGGAGAGGTCCTTCAGCTTGCCGTAGACGTGACCGCCGCGCAGCTGCCACTGCGTGATCTCGCCCTCGATCCAGACGGTGCCGAGACGCTCGATCCACGCCGCGATCTTCTCGCTCATGAGTGCGACCGGCCACGGCGTCTCGCGCGTCGCGGGGGAGCTGGATCCTGCCTCTGCCATGCCGCCCAGCCTAGCCGGGGCCTCCGACGTCTTGCGTGGGCGAGTAGGAACCGGCAGGGCGGGGTAGGACGGGGCGGCCCCCGGGATCCGTTGAGGATGGCACGGTAAACTCGGGGGCATGAGTGAGGCGACGGCAGAGCGGATTCGGGATCAGCGCACCATCGGCGCGCCCGTGGTGAGTCTTGCGATGCCCCGGCTGCGCCGCGAGGCGGGCCGGTTGAAGGATCTGGCGGTCGACGGCGAGAAGAAGGTGCTGCTCGCGGCGCCCCGCGGATACTGCGCCGGCGTGGATCGCGCCGTCGTCGCCGTGGAGAAAGCGCTCGACCGTTACGGCGCCCCGGTCTACGTGCGCAAGCAGATCGTGCACAACGTCCACGTGGTGAAGACGCTCGAGAAGATGGGCGCGATCTTCGTCGAGGAGGTCGATGAGGTGCCGGAGGGCGCCAACGTGGTGTTCTCGGCTCACGGCGTCTCTCCCGCGGTGGTCTCCGCCGCCGAGGACCGGGGTCTGCACGCCATCGACGCGACCTGCCCGCTCGTCACCAAGGTGCATCGCGAAGCGGTCCGCTTCGCGAAGCAGGACATGGAGATCCTGCTGATCGGTCACACCGGCCACGAGGAGGTGGAGGGTACGAGCGGCGAGGCGCCCGATCACATCACGATCGTGAACTCTCCCGACGACGTCGACACGCTCGAGGTCAAGGATCCCGAGAAGCTCGTCTGGCTCTCGCAGACGACGCTCTCGGTCGACGAGACGATGGAGACCGTGCGACGGCTGCGCGAGAAGTTCCCGAAGCTGCAGGATCCGCCGAGCGACGACATCTGCTACGCGACGCAGAACCGTCAGGTCGCGATCAAGAAGATCGCCCCGCAGGCCGACCTCGTGCTCGTGGTCGGATCCTCCAACTCGTCGAACTCGGTGCGGCTCAAGGAGGTCGCGCTCGAGTACGGGGCCCGCGCCGCCTATCGCGTGGACTTCGCGAGCGAGGTCAAGCAGGAGTGGCTCGATGGCGTCCGCACGATCGGAGTGACGAGCGGAGCCTCCGTCCCCGAGGTGCTCGTGCAGGAGCTGCTGGACGACCTCGCCGACGCCGGTTATGTCGACGTCGAGGCGACCGTCACCGCGGAGGAGGACCTCGTGTTCTCGCTGCCGAAGGAGCTCCGGCAGGACGCCGACGGGAAGCGCGACGCACGCGCCCTCGGCGGGCGCGTGCGCTAGCCCCGGGCCTACTGCTCCGAATACATGGAGTTCAGGAGGCGCTCCGTCGACGACGGATCTGCGAGCTGCGACATCAGCTCCGGCATCGCGGTCAGAACGAGCGACGTGATCACGAGCATCGCGATCATCACCAGGACCCCCGCGGTGAGCGGTATCCAGAACGCGATCTTGCGCGCTCGCATGCGCTGGATCGAGAAGATCAGGACGACCGCGTAGACGGCGATGAAGGCGATACCGCTCACCGTGCCGACCGTGCCGACCCAGTCGGGCACGGTGAAGTCTGCGACCCCGAGCGCGTCGGCGATGATGACGAGGCTCGGTGCGAGGCCGAGCATCGACTGAGCGGTGATCAGGGCACCGAATGCGCCGATCACGAGGAGCACGATCGTGATGATGCGATCCGCGGTGCGCGGCCTCGGGGCTCCCGGCTGCGCGGGGTACGCGGAATGAGCCGGTGGCTGGGGCTCCGACGCGCGATAGGGCGCCGGCTCCGAAGGACGACCCGGCTGAGGGCGGCCGTGCTGAGCCGGCGCGGTCTCCCCGGATCCCGATCCGGATGCGCTGCCGAGATTATGCGGCACGCCCGGCACCGGACCGCTCCCCGCCCTGTGGGCGGGCGCGGCGGACGACGAGCCCTGGCTCGATCCCGCCCCCGGCGTCGAGGGAGCCTCGTTCGTCGCTCCCTCGGGCTTCCACTCCCAGCCCTCGGGGGCGTACTCGCCGTAGGCAGGGCGGGGTCGCCGGGTCCCGCTCGTCTCGCCGGAGCCCTGCTCGTTCCGCGGATCCGCCACTATGCGCTCACCGACTTGCCCGCCGAGCCGAGCTGCTGCGCGGCCTCGACGATCCGAGCGGCCATGCCGTTCTCGGCGGCCTTGCCCCAGGCGCGGGGGTCGTACTGCTTCTTGTTGCCGACCTCGCCGTCGATCTTGAGCACGCCGTCGTAGTTCCTCAGGATGAAATCGGCGACGGGGCGAGTGAACGCGTACTGGGTATCGGTGTCGATGTTCATCTTGATGACGCCGTTCCTCACGGCCTCGGCGATCTCCTCGGCGGTCGAACCCGAGCCGCCGTGGAAGACGAGGTCGAGAGGCTTCTCTCCCGTGCCGTACTGGGCCTGGAGTCCCGACTGGATCTCGGCGAGCAGCTCGGGGCGGAGCTTCACATTGCCCGGCTTGTAGACGCCGTGCACGTTGCCGAAGGTGAGCGCGGTCAGATACCGGCCCTGCTCGCCGAGGCCGAGCGCCTCCACCGTCGCGACGGCGTCGTCGAGCGTGGTGTAGAGCTGGTCGTTGATCTCGTGGCTGATACCGTCCTCTTCGCCGCCGACGACGCCGATCTCGACCTCGAGCACGATGTTCGCGGCCGCGAGCCGGGGGAGCAGCTCCTTGGCGATGTCGAGATTCTCGGTGAGCGGCACAGCCGAACCGTCCCACATGTGCGACTGGAAGTAGGGGAGGCCGCCCTCGGCGATGCGCTCCTCGCTCGCCGAGACGAGGGGGAGCACGAAGTTGTCGAGGTGCTGCTTGGGGCAGTGATCGGTGTGCAGCGCGACGGTGACGTCATACGCCTTCGCGACCTCCTCGGCGTACTTGGCGAAGGCGATCGCGCCGCCCGCGCGGTTCTTCACGGTGTGGCCGGCGAAGTAGTCGGCGCCGCCGAAGCTGACCTGGAGGATGCCGTCGGATCCGGCCTCTGCGAAACCCTGCAGGGCCGCGTTGAGAGTCTGCGAGCTCGATACGTTCACCGCGGGGAAGGCGAAGGCGCCCGCCTTCGCGGCGTCGAGCATCGCTGCGTACTGTTCCGGGGTGGCGACGGGCATATATGTGCTCCTTGCGTCGTAGCGGATCGGCCGGTTCTGCCGCGGCCCGCCTCGAACGCTCGCCTGGGCGTCTCGCGTCGTGGCGGATCGGTGCTGGGCCGCTGTCCCCCAAGTCTACGCGGTAGGCTTGAGAGCATGACTGAACCTGTTTCGCTCGGCGAATGGCAGCCCGACCGCAACCTCGCGATGGAACTCGTCCGTGCGACCGAGGCGGCGGCGATGCGCGCGACGCCGTGGATCGGTCGCGGCGACAAGAACGCCGCAGACGGCGCCGCGGTCGACGCGATGCGCCGATTCCTCTCGACGGTGAACATGAACGGCACGGTCGTGATCGGTGAGGGCGAGAAGGACGACGCCCCCTGGCTGTACAACGGCGAGGTCGTCGGCAACGGCGAGGGTGCCGAGTGCGACGTCGCGGTCGACCCGATCGACGGGACGCGACTCACGGCGGAGGGTCGCCCCGGCGCTCTCTCCGTGATCGCGGTCGCCGATCGCGGCAGCATGTACGACCCCTCGGCGGTCTTCTACATGGACAAGCTCGTCTGCGGTCCCGACGGTGTGGGTGTGGTCGACATCCGGCAGCCGATCGGTGAGAACATCCGGGCGCTCGCCCGGGCGAAGGGTGTGGACGTCTCCGACATCAGGGTCGCGGTGCTGGACCGCCCGCGCCACGAGCAGCTCATCGCCGACATCCGCGCAGCGGGCGCGGGTACGCGGCTGCTCATGGACGGCGACGTCGCCGGAGGGGTGAACGCGGCGCGCTGGGACTCGCGCATCGACATGTGCGTCGGGGTCGGAGGCACTCCCGAGGGCATCATCACGGCGTGCGCGGTGAAGGCGCTCGGCGGTGTGATCCAGGGGCGGCTCTGGCCGAAGGACGACGACGAGCGGCAGCGCGCCATCGATGCCGGGCACGATCTCGACCGGGTGCTCGAGGCGAACGACCTGGTCGCGAGCGACAACTGCTACTTCGTCGCGACGGGGATCACCTCGGCCGACTTCGTTGAAGGGGTGCAGCGCCGCGGGCCGTTCGTGCGTGCGGAGAGCATCGTGATGCGCTCGTACTCCGGCACGATCCGCCACATCACCAGCGACATGGATCCCAAGCGCTGGGACGACTGACCGGTCGCAGGATCGGCGAGCTGCCGTTCCTGGTCGCGGGCGCTTATTCGAGCTGCCCTTCCGGACGGAGCTCGGGGGCTACGAGGGGGCGCACGGCGTCCTCCAGTTGAGCCGGCTCCGTGCCGATCTTCTCTCCGTTGAGCGCGCTGATCTTGCGCGCCGTCGGGAGCACCTGGCGCTCGAGCGAGCCGATGTACGCGTTGTAGTCTTGCACTCCGCGAGACAGGGTGCGGCCGAGTTTGTCGAGGTGCGTCGCGGTGCGGCCGATCCGCGTATGCAATTCGCGGCTCAGATCGAAGAGCGTGCGCGCCTCCGCGGTGAGTGACTCCTGCCGCCAGCTGTGCGCGACGGATTTGAGGATCGCCCAGAGGCTCACGGGTGAGGCCAGGGCGACCCGACGCTCGAAGGCGTACTCGAGCAGGAGCGGATCGGTGTCCAGGGCGCTCGACAGCAGCGACTCGCTGGGTACGAAGGCGATGACGAACTCGGGCGAATCGGGGTAATACGTTGCAGGACAACGTATCATTCATGCTTATTAGAGTTTCATTTCATCATACTCTTCCACTTAAATAAAATCAACGAAACCAACCACTATGAGAGCTTGTGTTTACTCGTCCACTCTGGCGGCGTATTTTTATCCCAATATATTTTCCCTATATTATAATGGGTGGCAAATGAATCATGATAGGTATGATAGTGAAAATCGAACCAATGTCCTTCCAGTGGGGGATTTTCCTGCCTGACATGGAATCTGATGATATCCTTGCCGCTGTTTGAATCATAAATATGGAATATTTTCTCTGCCCTGCCGGCACTCGGCTGCTCAGTGATGGTTAATTGCTGTAATTTTTCATCTGGAAATTGTGCAGCCATTTCTGTAATGGCTTCTTCCATTTTTGGTAATATGACCATTTTGAATTCATCGCCAATTTTTGGATTGATCTTATCGCCAAACTTCATAAATGCGTTTTCCTCTGCCTTATTCAGGATGTCCGATAAAAACTCCTCCCGG
>JAPSIU010000082.1 GCA_031178565.1 Leucobacter sp.
GTGCTCCCGGCTTCCCGGGAGCACGAAGCCGTTCCGGTCGCCTATTCGTCGGTGAACGACTCGCCCGCGAGCCCCTCGTCCTCGAGCGGCACCACCGTCTGCTGATCGAGCCAGTCCGCCTCGTTCACCGGCCCCGCGGGCGGATCCTCGGGAACCGTATTCTCGTCCTCATCGATCGGGGCGACCGGGGTCAGCTGATCGGCCAGATCCTGCTCCGATGCTCCTGCGCCTCGGATGAACTCCTCCGCAACCATCACGCACCGCCTTTCTCCGCCCTGAGTCGGGCGTTCTCATCCTGTAGTTCGAGTACCATGCCGATGCCGGCGAGGTTGAGGCCGAGCTCCAGCAGCGCCGCGATGCGGCGCAGCCGCTCGAGATCCCGCGCACTGTAGCGACGGGTTCCTCCCGCCGTGCGCTCCGGCGCGAGCAGGCCGCGCGTCTCGTAGACCCGGAGCGTCTGGACGCCCATCCCCACGAGTTCGGCCGCGACCGAGATCCCGTACACGCCGACCTCGTCATCGCCGCGCGTCTCCGCCGGCACCGGGTACGCCTCCCTTGCCGATCCCCTGGGGGAGCGCATCCGAAATTTCTCAGCACCTGCCACTTGCGTCCCATTCCATCACGTGTTATAAGAAATCTATAGCGATCATTTTAGATCAGCCGCCACGATCTTTCAATGATCGCTCGTTCGTCACACCAATCGGGAAAGGAGAACACCATGCTGATGCGCACCGATCCGTTCCGCGAATTCGACCGACTCGCACAACAGTTCTTCGGAGGCGACGGGACGCCCGGGCACCCCGCTGTCATGCCGATGGACGCCTGGCGGGACGGCGACACCTTCTACATCGAGTTCGATCTGCCCGGAGTGGATCCGGGCTCCATCGACCTCGACGTCGAGCGCAACGTCGTCACGGTGAAGGCGGAGCGTCCCGCATTCACCGGCGACTTCGAACGCCTGGCCACTGAGCGTCCGCGCGGCGTCTTCAGCCGCCAGCTCGTGCTCGGCGACAACCTCGACACCGGGCGCATCTCCGCGAGCTACGAGGCGGGTGTGCTCGCGCTCGAGATCCCGGTCGCGGAGGAGGCCAAGCCGCGCAAGATCCCCGTGACGAGCACCGATCGAGGCCAGCAGGCCATCGACGCGTAGCCGACGGCATCCCGAGCGGGGAGCGAGCGGGTACCGCCCGCTCGCTCCCCGCTCGCTGCGTGCGCCGCGCGATCTACCCCTCGTCGGTGACGGGACGGCGGGCCATGATCATCGCGAAGAGCGCTCCGGACAGATTGTGCCAGACGGAGAACACGGCGGCGGGAAGCGCTGCGAGCGGCGAGAAATGCGCGGCGGCGAGAGAGGCGGCGAGACCGGAGTTCTGCATGCCGACCTCGACGGAGATCGCCCGGCGCTCCCGCTGGGTCATCCGCATGCCCCACGCCACGAGGTAGCCCAGCAGCAGGCCGAAGCCGTTGTGGAGCACCACCGCGGCGAAGACCAGCAGACCCGCCTGCACGATCTTGTCGGCGCTGCCGGCCACCACGGCGGCGACGATGAGGGAGATCGCGATGGTCGACAGCCAGGGGAAGACTCCCTGGATCCTGTCGATGACACGGCTCAGGAACATCCTGACGACGAGTCCGCCCACGACGGGGAGCAGCACCGTCTGCAGGATCGACACCATCATCGACTGGAACGGCACCTCGAGGAAGGCGCCGGCGAGCCACAGAGTGAGCAGCGGCGTCATGATCGGCGCCAGCAGCGTCGAGCAGGTCGTCACTGTGACCGACAGGGCCGTATCCCCGCGGGAGAGATACGTGACCACATTCGACGCCGTGCCTCCCGGTGCGCAGCCGACGAGGATCACTCCCGCCGCGAGCTCGGGGGGCAGCTGCAGCGCGATCGTGATGACCCACGCGAGCAGCGGCATGATGAGATACTGCAGCACCACGCCGACGAGTACCATCCAGGGGCGCTTCGCGATGCGCGCGAAGTCGGGAAGCGTCAGCGTCAGCCCCATGAAGAACATGATCACGCCGAGCAGCCACGGCACGGCGGGAGCAATCGAGGCCGCGGGCCCCGGGAGCACGAAGCCGACGATACCCGCCACGATCACCATGATCGGGAAGAGCGTCACGGCGACCCTGGCCATACGATCCGCCTGGGGCGCGTCGGAGGGCGCGCTCGCCTCGGGAGGACCTGATTTCTCGGGGGTGCGGGAGGTCGGCGAACTCATGCGGACCACTCTGCCACAGTACGGGGAATCCATCCTCCCGGCACGGCGCACGAGTGCCGCGGCCGGCTATCCGCTCGGCGTCAGTCGGACGATCAGATCGGCGCGCGCCGCCGTCGCGGTGATGACCTCGGCGTTGCGCTGGTCGCTGCCGAGGGAGCGCTCGCGCGCTTCCTGCGGCGAGCGGCCGAAGCGTTCGTGCCGCTCGATGAGCTGGTCGATCCGCTGCGTCTCGGTGGGCGCGAGAAACCACACCTCGTCGATCACGGCCCGCGCCTGCGGCCAGGGCTGCCGATCGAGCAGCAGGTAGTTGCCCTCGGTGACCACGAGCGGCGTCTCGGGGCGGACCGGGATCGCCGACCCGATGGGCTCCTCGAGATCGCGGCGGAAGCGGGGCGCGTAGACGATGTCTTCCCCGCCCGCGGCGACTCCGCGCTGCTGAACGCGGATCCGCTGCATCAGCGCGACGTAGCCCCACGCGTCGAAGGTGTCGTGGGCGCCCTTCCGAGCGTGGCGTCCGAGGTCGTGCAGTATCTCGTTCGCGAGATGGAATCCGTCCATCGGCACCAGCACGGCGAGTTCCGGCCCGAGCTCCGCGACGATCCGCTCCGCGAGGGTCGACTTCCCGGCGCCGGGCGCCCCGGTGATCCCGAGCACGGCTCGTCCTCCGCCCGCGACGAGCGCGCGAGCCCGATCGGTCAGCTGCGCAAATGTCAGTTCGGCGACGTCAAGAGTGTTCACAGTCTCCTCGGTCCCATCATCGATGCAGCGGAATTCGGGCGATCGCGGCCAGCCAGCTGCGAGGCCCGACGTGCGCGCAGCGCGTCGCGGCGACCTCGCTCGCGAACGCGATCCGCCGCTCGAGTCCGAGACCCTGCGCCAGAGCGAACGCGTAGCCGCCGTGGAAGACATCACCCGCACCCAGAGTATCGACGACTCCGACCTCCGGCACCTCGATCTCCCCGCAGCGCCCACCGCTCCACCACCGCACGGGATCGCCGCCGGCCGTGACGACGACGACCGGCGCACCGCCGGCCGCGAGCCCGGACCCCGTGTCCGCGGAGGTGTTCCTGCCGGGGAGCCGGAAGTCCGCGGAGGCCACGACATCGGTGACGCACGGGAGGACATCGGCCATGACGGGTTTCCACCGGCCGGCGTCCAGCACACTGGGGACACCCGACCGCCGCACCTCGTGCGCGGCCGCTCGGGCGAGCTCCGGGTGATGCCCGTCCAGGAGGACGACGTCGGCCTCCCCCAATTCGCGCGTCAGATCCTCCGCGCGAGGAGCGGGGACGACGAGCCGTGCGGCGTCGCCGCCCACGACCGAGCGCTCGCCCGTCGCCTCGATCACCGAAACCGACGACACGGGTGCCTGATCCTCGGACTCAGGGGCGACGTCCACGACGCGGACGCCCACGCCGGCGAGTTCGGCCGCGATCGTCCGCGCGATCGGACCCGACCCGAGCGCGGTCAGCAGGCTCGATTCCCCACCCAGAGCCGCGAAGGCGACGGCTGCGTTCGCGGCGGGACCCCCGGCGGCGACGAACTGAGCCCGGGCCGTGATCTTCTCGTTCGGCCCCGGAGCGGCGTCGACGCGGTGGATGACGTCGAGCGTGGCGAGGCCGACGAACACCCCGCGGGGGCGCCGGCGCGGCTCAGACACCCCCGGCTGCCTCGAGATCGGTCGGACGCTCCGCGCCGGTCATCAGCGCGACCACCTCCGACATGCTCCTCTGCTTCGGATCCACCACCGCGGCTCGGCGACCGAGGCGGTGCACGTGGATACGATCCGCGACCTCGAAGACGTGCGGCATGTCGTGACTGATGAGCACCACCGGGATGCCGCGATCCCGGATCGACCTGATCAGCTCGATCACCTGCCCCGACTCTCGAACGCCCAGCGCCGCCGTCGGCTCGTCCATGATGATGACGCCCTTGCCGAACGCGGCGGCGCGCGACACGGCCACGCCCTGACGCTGACCGCCGGAGAGGGTCTCCACCGCCTGGGTCACCGACTTGATGCCGATCTTCAAGTCGGCGAGGTGCTTGGCCGCCTCCTCGCGCATCGCTGGCATGTCGAGGCGCCGGAACACGCTGCCCATGATGCCCTTCCGACGGATCTCGCGCCCGAGGTAGAGGTTGGATGCGATGTCGAGGGCCGGGATCACCGCGAGGTCCTGGTACACGGTCTCGATGCCGCGCGCCCGCGCATCGCCCGTGTTGCGGAACTGCACCACCTCGCCGTTCATCCGGATCTCCCCCTCGTCGGGCACGACCGCACCCGCGAGCGCCTTGATGAGACTGGATTTTCCGGCGCCGTTGTCGCCGATGACGGCGAGCACCTCGGCCGGGCGGAGATCGAAGTCGGCTCCGTTGATCGCGGTGACGCTTCCGTAGCGCTTCACGAGGCCGCGCGCCTGCAGCGCGAGGGGTCGGTCGAGGGTGGGCGACTGTGCCCGCTCGGTGTTCTGTGTCGGATCACTCATGATCTCTGCTCCCCTACCGGGCCGTCTTACGTCGCATGAACTGGTCCGCCGCGACGGCGACGACCACGAGGATGCCCGTAGCGATGTTCTGATACAGGTTGTCGACGCCCGCGAGCGTCAGCCCGTTGCGCAGCACGCCGACGATCAGGGTCCCGATGAGCGTGCCCAGCACGCCGCCCCGCCCGCCGAAGAGGCTGGTGCCCCCGATGACCACCGCGGTGATGGTCTCGAGGTTCGCATTCTGGTAGGCGTTCGGATCGGCATTCGGGATCCGCCCGAGCGCAGCCCAGGCGGCGATCATCGCGATGACGCCGGCGACCACGTAGACCGTGAAGATGGTCCTGTCGCTCTTCACGCCGGAGAGGCGCGCCGCGAGGGGATTGCCTCCCACGGCGTACACGTGTTTGCCCCAGGCGGTCTGCGTCAGCGCGTACCCGATCACCACGTAGACGAGCAGCATGGCGATGACGCCGTACGTCGTCGTGAAGCTGCCCAGCTTGAACGAGGTGCCGAGGAGGACGAGGAGCGGATCGCTGACGGGGAACGTCTGGGATCCGGCGAGCAACCTCGTCCCGGCCACGATCGCGGTGAAGGCGCCGAGCGTGACGATGAACGGCGGGAGCCGCAGCACCGTCACCAAGCCGCCGTTGAGGGCGCCGAAAGCGACGCACACGAGGAGTGTGATGAGCAGTCCGACCACCGGTCCGACCGCGCCCGAAGCCTGAGCGAGCACGATGGTGCCGAGCACGGCGATGGCGCCGATCGACAGGTCGATCCCGGCGGTGAGGATGATCAGCGTCTGTGCGACGGCGAGGATCCCGATGACCACCGACTGCTGCAGGATGAGGGAGAAGTTGCCCGGCGTGAGGAAACGCGGGGAGAGGATGCTGAACACGATGATCGCCACGAGGAGGGCGACCGTCGATCCGAACAGGGGCGACTGCAGAATGCTGCCGAAGCCGCGACGCGTCGTCTTCGGCGTGATGTTGGCCATGGTGGGTGTCGTCATGAGATTCGTCTTTCTGCCCGAAGCGGGCCGCCGCCGTGCGACGGCCCACTCGTATCGAGCGTTCCGTGACGGGTGCGATCAGCCCCAGCAGTTCTCCGCGCCCCAGGCGGTGTCCTCGGACTCGATGCCTTCGACGGGCTCGTCGGTGATGAGCACCGATCCGGTGTCGTTGAATCCGGCCTTGGGCTTCGTGCCGTCCTCGGCGTAGGCGACGATCGCCTCGACCCCCTGCTCGGCCATCTTCGTCGGGAACTGCATCACCGTGGCGCCGATGACGCCCTTCTCGACGTTCTCGACGCCGGTGCAGGATCCGTCGATCGAGCCGATGGTGATCTGATCCTCCTTGCCGGCGGCGAGGATCGCGGCGTATCCGCCGGCCGCCGCGGGCTCGTTGATCGTGTACAGCGCGTTCGCATCAGGTGCGCGCTGGAGGAGGTTCTCCATGGCGGTCTGAGCCTTGGTCTGGTCGCCGTTCGTGTTCTCCATGCCGAGGATCTCGGGCGAGTCCTCTTCGAGCCCCATGCCCTCGAGGAAGCCGTCGTGGCGGAAGGTGTCGACGGTGCCGCCCGGGGTTCCGTCGAGCATGACCACCTGGGGCTCGGCGTCGCCGAGGCTCGCCTTGACCCAGGAGCCCTGCGCCACGCCGGCCGCGAAGTTGTCGGTCGCGAACGTCGCGTCGACGGCGTCCTCGGGGTCCGTCGCCGTATCGAGCGCGACGACGAGGACTCCCTGGTCACGCGCCTGCTTGATCGCCGCGAGAATGCCTGAGGAGGAGTTCGGCGTGATCATGATGCCCTGGACCCCCTGGCTCACCAGGTTCTCGATGGCCGCGACCTGGCCCTCATTGTCGCCGTCGAAGGCTCCGGCGAGGGCGATGAGCTCGGCCCCGTTGGCCTCGGCGGCCTCCTGAGCGGACTCCCGCATCTTCACGAAGAAGGGGTTGGAGTCCGTCTTCGTGATCAGGCCGATCTTGATGTCTTCGCCGGATCCGCCGCCGTCGCCTTCGCTCTCGCCTCCACCGCTGCTGCAGGCGGTGGTGCCGAGAAGAACCACGGACGCGGCGATCGCCGCCGTGCGAACCAGCAGTCGTTGTGAGAGCTTGCCGTTCATCTGAGAGCTCCTTCGATCTCGTGAGTGTCGGGACAACTGCGTCCCGACACTCACGATAGATGCCGCGAAAGCGCTTGCGCAAGCGCTTTCGTGATTGTGGCCGAGCTGTTATCGTGAGCGAGAGGCTGCTGAGCGGAGGGACACGACGTGGTGACGATGGCCGATGTGGCACGCCGATCCGGCGTCTCCCCGAGCACCGTCTCGCACGTGCTGAACGACACGCGGCACGTCGATCCGGAGACCCGGCGGCGCGTCGAGCAAGCCGTGGCCGAGCTCGGGTACCGCCGCAACTCGGCCGCTCGCACACTCGCGGGCGGCAGTTCCCACACCATCGGGTTGGCCATCTCGGGGCTCACCAACCCGTACTTCGGTCCGCTGCTCCACGCCATCGAGCGCCGAGTCTCCGATTCCGGGTACGTGCTTGTCCTCGGCGACACCCATGACGAGCAGAGCATGGAGCAGCGGGTCGTCGATTCGCTGCTGGACCGCCGCGTCGACGGCCTCATCATCGCACCGTCCAATGGTTTCCTGCGGGGCCTCGCGCCCCGGATCATCGCCTCAGAGACCCCCTTCGTGCTGATCGACCGCAGTCTGGACCTGCAGTGCGACCAGCTGATTCCCGAGAACCGCGAATCCGTGCGAACGCTCACGACTCATCTCATCGAGCACGGGCACGAACGCATCGCAGCGGTCACCGGTCTACCCGGTCTCGATTCGAGCGTCGACCGCGCCAGGGGGTACCGCGACGCGCTCGCGGAGCACGGGATCGACGTCGACGAATCGCTCGTCGTGGCCGGCGACTCGAACCCCGAGGTCTCCGAGCAGGCCGTGACGCAGCTGCTCAGCCGCCCCGACCCGCCGACCGCGATCGTCACGCTCAACAACGCGATGACCATCGGCGCCATGCGAGCCGTGAAGCAGGCGGGGCTCACCATCCCGGACGATCTCGCACTCGTCGCCTATGACGATTTCGAGTGGAGCGAACTGTTCCAGCCCGGTCTCACAGCCATAGCCCAGGACGTTGCCCGCATGGGCCGCGAAGCCGTCGACCTCCTCTTCGCGAGGGTCGGCGGATCCAGCGCACCGTTCGAGCGACGTGTCATCGGCACGGCGCTTCACCTCCGCACCTCCTGCGGCTGCAGCCCGCAGTAACCCGTACCGTACCCGCACCCGCCGAGAGGACGCTCATGCCCATCGCCACGCCGGAGCAATACACCGCGATCATCGACAACGCGAAGCAGCGCGGCTTCGCGCTTCCCGCGATCAACGTCACGAGCTCGCAGACGCTGAACGCCGCCCTGCAGGGCTTCGCCGACGCGGAGAGCGACGGGATCATCCAGGTCTCGCTCGGAACCGCTCTGTACCTGTCGGGTGCGCGGGTCCAGGATCGGGCGCGCGGCTCGAAGGCGCTGGCGCTGTACGCGCATGAGGTCGCCCAGGACTACGGCGTGACAATCGCACTTCACACCGACCACTGCCCGGCCGAGAACATCGACGACTGGATCCGTCCGCTGCTCGCCGACTCGATCGACCGTCGATCCCGCGGGCTGGATCCGCTCTTCCAGTCCCACATGTGGGACGGCTCTGCCGTGCCTCTGGCCGAGAACCTCCGTGTCGCGGAGGAGCTGCTCGAGCTCAGCGCCGAGGCCCGCACCGTCCTCGAGATCGAGGTGGGAGTGGTCGGCGGTGAGGAGGACGGCATCTCGCACGAGATCAACGACGAGCTCTACTCGACCGTCGAGGACGCCCGCGCCACGGTGCGGGCGCTGGGCGCCGGGGAGCGCGGACGTTACCTGACCGCGCTCACCTTCGGCAACGTGCACGGCGTCTACAACCCGGCATCCGTCCACCTGCGTCCCGAGATCCTCGGCGAGATCCAGGCCGCGATCGGCGCAGAGGTCGGGCGCGAGCGCCCCTTCGATCTCGTCTTCCACGGCGGCTCGGGATCCTCGCCCGATGAGATCGCAGCGGCGGTCGCGCACGGCGTGGTGAAGATGAACATCGACACGGACACGCAGTACGCCTTCACGAGTTCCATCGCGGGGCACATGATGTCGAACTGGAACCGCGTGCTCAAGGTCGACGGCGGATACGGCGACAAGAAGGCCTACGATCCGCGATCCTGGGGCAAGCCCGCGGAGAGCGCCATGGCAGCACGCGTCGTGGAGGCGGCGCAGCAGCTCGGCTCGGCGGGGAACGCCCTGCGCTGACCTAGGCTTGGGGGCATGACGACGACAGAGCGGATCAGCTTCCCGAGTTCGACGGGGCCGATGCTCGCCGGCGCGCTGGAGGTGCCCGCGGGAGAGGCGCGCGGGTGGGGCGTGTTCGTGCACGGCTTCACCCTCGGCAAGGACTCCCCCGCCGCGGTCCGCATCTGCAGGCAGCTCGCGGCCGACGGGATCGGGATGCTCCGGTTCGATGCGCTGGGCCTCGCCGACTCCGACGGCGACTGGGGCGACGGATCGTTCACGGTGAAGGTGAACGACACCGTGGCGGCGACTCGGTTCATGGCCGAGCGCGGCACGCCGGCCTCGGTGCTCGTGGGGCATTCGTGGGGAGGCGCCGCAGCGATCGCTGCGGGTCGGGCCGCCGACGCGGGAGCGGTCGTCAGCATCGGTGCACCCTCCGATCCGAGCAACGTGGAGCGCCACTACGACGCGGTCGTGGACCGCGCCTGCGAGGAGGGCAGCGCCGAGTGGCTGATCGGGGGTCGGGCGCTGACCCTCAAACGGGACTTCATCGAGGACGTGCGGGCCGCGGACCTCACGGACAAGGTCGCCACGCTGGACCGTCCCCTGCTGATCATGCACTCGCCCACCGACCAGACCGTCGGGATCGAGAACGCCAGCGAGATCTTCCGGATGGCGCGCCACCCGCGCAGTTTCGTCTCGCTCGAGGGCGCCGATCACCTGCTCACGGAGCACGGGCAGGCGCAGCGAGCGGCGCGGATCGCGGCGGCGTGGGCGGAGCCGTATCTCGGAGGAACCTGAACCGGCCTCGATCGAGGCG